>VFFY01000100.1 GCA_009392675.1 SAR202 cluster bacterium
GCAAGGAATCAACACTCTTGTTCATTCTCTCTTTAGTGTTTTTAAATATTTCTTCGACATCTTCCATGTGCTTTATTATTCCTCTGTGGCCAAATCGCCTGTGACCAAAGTCCCGACTTTTTCACCGGAAACTATACGGTTCAGGTTACCTTTCTCAAAAAGATCAAAAACAATGATTGGAATACTGTACTCCATACATAACGACAAAGCCGTGCTATCCATTACTTTAAGGCGTTTTTCTATTGCATCTAAATAGGAAATACTCTCATAGCGAACTGCGGAATTATCTAATTTGGGGTCCTTATCATAAACCCCGTCCACATCATTTTTTGCCATTAGTAATACATCTGCGTCTATTTCTAAAGCTCTTAAGGCAGCTCCTGTGTCAGTAGTTACGAAGGGGTTACCTGTACCCGCCGCGAACAATACGATACGGCCTTTTTCTAGATGGCGTATCGCCCTTCTCCTGATGTACGGTTCGGCCACTTGTTGGATGTTTATTGCACTCAGAGTTCTTGTCTTAAGTTTGTGCTTTCTCTCTAGTGAATCCTGCAGTGCTAAGGCACTTATTACAGTTGCAAGCATTCCTGCATAATCAGCAGAGGCCCTGTCCATACCTTCAATCTCTGCTTCGGAACCTCTCCAGATATTTCCGCCTCCTACAACAACCCCTAATTCAATACCTTTTGAAGTTACTGACTTTATCTCTTCAGCCATATAGTCCAGAGAGTCAGGATCTATTCCGTGACTTCTGTTTCCTTTTAGTGATTCTCCACTTAGCTTTAGCAGAATCCGTTTGAATGGTTTGTCTGGCATATTTGCCTCATTCACCCAGGGAAAATCTTTGGAATCTCCGTACCCTTATGTTTTCCCCAAGCTTTCCAATAGTTTCATTAATCAGATCTTGGATCGTTTTTGAAGGGTCTTTGATAAATGGCTGTGATAACAAACACTTGTCTTCAGTTACTGTGTTATTTTCTGACGCATCTTCTACGGTAAGGAATTCAGGTGACATAGCTGCGACTTGCATTGCTATATCGTGGGCTAGTGATGAAAAATCATCGGTTCGGGCCACAAAATCAGTTTCACAGTTGATTTCTATCATGGCTCCTATCCTACCGCCGCTGTGTATGTAGGTATCGATTAGTCCTTGATCTGTGTCTCTACCGGCTTTTCTCGCAGCAGATGCAATCCCTTTCTCTGTTAGAAGGGACTCAGCTTTGTCTACATCCCCTTTACTTTCTTCCAAAGCCTTTTTGCAATCCATAACGCCGGCACTTGTTCGGGCGCGCAACTCTTTGATCAGTTGGGTAGTACTTGCAGGCACGGTTTCTCCCTTGAAATTTCGTTAGATGGGATTTTTACTGTCAGCTGGTATTTTCATCAGGCTCAGATTTTTCTTCAATAAGGTCTGAACTTACCGAATTTTCAGGACTTGGTGTCGTTTCTTCAATTTCAGGAGAATTTACTTCCTTACCGCTTTGCAAAGGTTCCGAAGCCGAATCATCACTTTCGGCGGTTTGCTCTGTTTCAGTGACCTCTTCTTCCGTATCTTCATTTTCCTCAGAAACCGATTCTTCTATAGTAACTGTAGAATATGTGACCATTCTAGGATTTGATTCCTGATTTGCGTCTGTAGGATCATCAGATTGCTCAGCGTTTCGTTGGTGGTATCCACCTATAATGGCATCTGACATTCTTCCTGTGATTAATCTGACAGACCTTATCGCATCATCGTTTCCTGGGATGGGATGGTCAATAAGATCAGGGTCACAGTCGGAGTCTACCAATGCGACTATCGGTATTCCAACCCGGTTAGCTTCTGCTACAGCTATCTCTTCCCTTCCCACATCGATTATAAACATTGCCCCCGGCATTTCGGTCATTTCCTTTATTCCGGAGAGATTTCTATTTAATTTGTTTATTTTCTCGTCGATTTTCAAAGACTCTTTTTTTGTCAGAATTGCAAAGTCGCCTTGTTCGCGCCGAGTTTCCAAATCTACCAAATAGTCAATTCTTTTCTGAATAGTTTTGAAGTTGGTCAAGGTCCCCCCTAGCCACCTATTGGATATGTGCAAAGAATTACTTCTTTCGGCTTCAGTAACTATCGTATCTTGAGCTTGTTTCTTTGTGCCTACCATCAGAATCTTTTTTCCACTCGCCGCTACTTCACTCAGAAATGCTGCAGCTTCTTCTACCAAATTTAAAGTCTTCTGTAGATCAATTATGTGGATACCATTTCTGTGAGTGAAAATATACCTTTTCATCTTTGGATTCCATCGTCTTTTCTGGTGGCCAAAATGAACTCCGGCCTCTAAAAGAGATTTCATCGTTATTGCTTCAGTATCCTGATCTTGGATTGTATCTACCGCAACAGCCTCTTCGACCATGTATTTTCCTTTCAATATGATAGGTTGTTTGGCTATTTTGAAGCCCTTAAACCATGATTATCTAACTGTGCTTCGCAAGTGAAAAAACGCCGGAAAAGTATAACATGACACTACTTCCTCAGTAAAAGCAAATTTAGAAAACTAAAAATTAGTTTTTGAGACGATGTCCCAACAATTTCCATTTCTCATTTAGTAAGTGCCGGTAATCCGGAGACTGAATATCGTCGACAGTCATAATTTTGGCATCCTCGTGGTTATCAATGTAATAGGATTTTCTTAACCCTTGTGTGGTCATCCTATATTTTTTATATAGTGATATAGCTGGCACATTTGAAACCCTAACTTCGAGGGTTAATGATCTCACTCCTTTTTCTATCAAGTTTATTAAGGCCGAATGTA
>VFFY01000101.1 GCA_009392675.1 SAR202 cluster bacterium
CTCACTCAAAACCCTGACGGCATATTGCTCTCTCCTGGGCCTGGAGACCCAGAACTTCTAGATCATTTAGTATCCACTACTAAGGATATTTTGGGTAAAGTACCTGTAATGGGAATTTGCCTCGGAAATCAGATACTTGCGAAATCTCTTGGTGCCAAAACTTATAAGCTTAAATTTGGCCATAGAGGGGCCAACCACCCAGTCAAAGATACCGCTTCAGACAGAATCTACATAACTGCTCAAAATCACGGCTATTCAATTGATCCTGAATCTTTGCCATCAGACGTCGACGTCACTCACATCAGCATGAATGACTATACAGTGGAAGGTATACGCCATAGATCTCTTCCTGCCCTTAGTATTCAATACCACTCTGAAGCCTCACCCGGTCCCAAGGACAATGAATACATTTTTGACGATTTCCTAGAGATGGTTAAAGAGACCAAATAATTATGCGACGAAAAATTACTAATATAGCCCATCGAGGAGCCTCCTCCTACGCTCCTGAAAATACGCGTGCAGCATTCGATATGGCGATTAATATGGGAGTTAAACATATAGAACTTGACGTCCATTCTTCAAAAGATGGTCGGCTGGTTGTAATTCACGACGATACGCTCGATCGGACAACAAACGGAAGTGGGAAAATAAACGATTACACATTAAAGGAACTAAAAACACTAGACGCCGGTTCCTGGTTTGATCATAAATATTCTGGGGAAAAGTTATGCACACTGGAAGAAATTCTCGTTGAATACAAATCGGAAGCCTACTTACATGTGGAAATTAAAGGAAACACACCTAGCCTAGCACAAAAAACCTGTGACATGATCAGAGATTTCCATGCAATTGAGAAAACAGTAATAACCTCATTTTGGAAGCCATGGTTGATCGAAACCAGAAAATATGCCCCCGAAATAAAAACTGGATGGCTGGTTCCCATGGGACCTCATAGTGAATGGAATGACTCCATAATATCGGATTCTTTAAACTATGGATTCAATCAGATATGTCCTAGAGCCGATCTAGTGACCCCGTCCCTTGTTACTAAATTACACGACAACGGGTTTGAGGTTAGGTGCCATGGAGTTTTTACTGAGGCACTTATGGAAAATGTGGTTGAATGTGGAGCAGATGGCATGACGATAAATTTCCCGGACAAGTTGATTTCTTATTTAGAGAAGAAAGGACTAACAATTGACTAAAACACCCAAAAAGATTCTTGTAATCGGTTCCGGGCCAATTGTGATTGGTCAAGCAGCTGAATTTGATTATGCCGGAACACAGGCGTGCAAGTCATTAAGAGAAGAAGGAATCAAAACCATCTTAGTGAATTCAAATCCTGCAACAATTATGACTGATGAGGATGTAGCAGATTCTGTATACATAGAGCCTTTAACCGTTTCGGTCATATCAAGGATTATAGAAAGGGAGCAGCCGGATGCTCTATTACCTACCTTAGGTGGTCAAACAGGCTTAAACCTGGCAGTTGAACTCGCCGAAGCAGGTGTTCTTGAGCAATATGGTGTCCGGTTATTAGGAAGCAGCATAGACTCTATAAAGAAAGCAGAAGATCGGCAGTTGTTCCGAGAATTGCTCACAGATATCGGAGAACCAACTCCTCCCAGCTTTGTAGTAAACACTTACGAAGAGGCAGCGGAGGCAAAAAATACCATAGGTCTACCGGTTGTCATCAGACCAGCCTACACTTTGGGGGGAACTGGCGGAGGTATAGCTGAAGATGATGATAGTTTCAACGAGATAGTTAAATCAGGATTGAGTGCAAGCCCCATCACCCAAGTACTGGTTGAAAAATCCATAGTTGGATGGAAAGAGCTTGAGTACGAGGTAATGAGAGATGGTTCTGATAATTGTATAACCATATGTAACATGGAAAATATCGATCCGATGGGGGTCCATACGGGTGACAGTATTGTGGTAGCCCCAAGCCAAACCCTTTCTGACAATGAATATCAAATGCTGAGAACAGCAAGCCTAAAAATCATAAGAAAACTAGGTATTGAAGGTGGCTGCAACGTGCAATTTGCTTTGGCACCAGGAAATGTAGTCGCTGAAACGTTACCTGACGCAGGAAAAATTGGACCTTCCTATTATGTGATTGAAGTAAACCCACGAGTCAGTAGAAGTTCAGCTCTAGCTAGTAAGGCCACAGGCTACCCCATAGCAAGAGTTGCGGCAAAAATCGCTATAGGTATGACCCTTGATGAGATTCAAAACGCAGTGACTCATAAAACTGTAGCCGCTTTCGAACCTGCATTAGACTATTGTGTAGTGAAAATACCAAGATGGCCTTTCGATAAATTCCCTTCTGGAGAAAGAACCCTCGGAACCCAAATGAAGGCAACTGGAGAGGTGATGGCCATCGATAGGACCTTCGAAGCAGCTTTTCAAAAGGCCGTGCGATCACTTGAGATAACAAACAGATCAATTACATGGGAGGACCCTTTATGGTTTTCCGACGAAGCATCGGTACTGAATAAATTACCTATCTATCCAAATGACCAAAGATTATGGGCTTTACTAGCAGGCCTAAGAAGAAACGTAAGTGCTGATGAGCTTTCCAGACGCACAGGAATAGACCCTTGGTTTACACGATCATTCTCCAGAATTATAGCTATGGAAAGAACCATAGAATCCAATGACCTTTCTTACGATTTATTGCGTAAAGCAAAAAGATTAGGATTCACGGATCAACGAATTGGGGAGATAGTGAATCAGTCCGCTAAAGATATTCGAAAATTACGCAAAAGACTCAATATTAAACCGGTTTACAAAATGGTAGACACATGTGCTGCCGAGTTTGAAGCCCAAACTCCCTACTTTTACAGTACATATGAAACCGAAAATGAGGCGGAACCGCTTCATGGCAAAAAGGCTTTGGTACTTGGCAGTGGGCCTATAAGGATAGGTCAAGGAATTGAGTTTGACTACTGTTCTGTACACGCAGCGTGGGCACTTCAAGAAGAAGGGGTGAAAAGTATACTAGTGAACTCCAACCCAGAAACAGTGTCTACAGATTTTGATACCAGTGATAGATTGTATTTTGAACCTCTCGATGAGGAATCTATATTTGACATAATCGACAATGAAAGATTAACCACCGATTCAGAACAAGGTGATGATTTGCCCTCAATTGTTCAGTTTGGAGGACAAACAGCAATAAATCTCTCTCAAAATCTAGCTAAAGAATCTATGCCTATATTAGGTTCTACTGCGCGCACTATTGACGTTGCTTCCGACCGGCATCTATTTGAAGAATTCTTACGCGAAATAAATATACCAACCCC
>VFFY01000102.1 GCA_009392675.1 SAR202 cluster bacterium
CGTGACTCAAAAATTCGTGTTTTAAGGGGGGGATCTGAAATCTTTATGGGGTCTGTATCCAGCCTCAAACATTTCAAGGACGACGTAAGAGAAGTAGCGAATGGATTTGAAGGTGGGATAAGTGTGGATGGATTCAATGATTTTGAAGACGACGACGTGCTAGAAGCGTACAGCACTGAAACGCTCTAAAGTCCTTTAGCCCCTATCGTTTAGATTCTGGAGTGAGTATGTATCACCGTATGGATAGTATCAACTCACTTCTCAAAAAAGAAATAAGCCGAGTCATCCTGGAGGAAGTCAAGGATCATAGGCTAGCGCAGGTGGTATCTATTGTATCGGTATCAACTTCTAGAAATATGCAAAATGCCACAGCCCATGTAACTGTGATGGGAGACATCAAAGCAAAAAAAGACACTATTTCTGGGCTCAACTCAGCCTCTAGATTTATCCAAAGAATCTTGAGAAAGGACCTAAGTATAAAGTACATCCCTAGTATCAGATTTGTATTGGACGAATCATTGGATGAGGCCGACAAGATCAGAAGTATCATGGATTCAATATCCATAGAAACCCTTGACAATAAATAGATCGCCAATGTCTCAGTCTGTCAGCGGAATTATAAATGTGAATAAGCCTCCTGGAATCACCTCTATGGACGTTATTCGGCGAATACGCCGGGCAAGTGGACTAAGAAGAGTAGGGCACAGCGGAACTCTAGATCCTCTAGCAAGTGGCGTCATGGTAGTAGCTCTAGGAGTAGGGACACGATTACTAGAATATGTTACAGAATTCAATAAAAGCTATGCCGCCAAAATAGAATTAGGTAAAAGTACTGACACCTATGATGGAGAAGGGGAAACCATCAAGTCCGAATTAGAAGTCATCGTGAGTGATTCAGATGTTCGATCTGCCATTCAAACCTTCAAAGGTACTCAATCGCAAATCCCCCCGATGCACAGCGCTATCAAAGTGGATGGGATCAAATTGTACGACCTTGCAAGAAAAGGAATTACAATTGACCGGGCCCCTAGAGTAGTTAATCTATACGACGCATACATTTCTAATTTCAAATCACCTGAACTAGAATTGCAAATTACCTGCAGTAAGGGTTTCTACGTTAGAACTTTAGCCAATGACCTTGGAATCCAACTCGGATGCGGGGCGTACCTCAAGGAGTTGGTTAGAACATCTGTGGGTAAATTCAAAATTGAAGACTCTTTAAACCTGGATTTTATAGAATTTAATTTACAAAAGGACAAATCAAGCATCCTTTTACAGAAGTTAGAAACCGCACTTGACCCAATACCAAAATTGCGATTGGATTTTGATACGACCCAAAAAGTTCAAAATGGTATCTCAATACCAGCAGAAGGCAGCCATAAAGCGGCGAAAAACAGCTCCATTTCTATGGCTCTTTCAGAGGAAGGGAGGCTTGTGGCAATCATGAGGTTCGATGAGGAGGGGCTGATCTGGAAACCAGAAAAAGTGTTTCACGATCAGATACAAAAAATTAATTGACGTTAACCATAAAGCATAGATACAATTATTAATCGTGAAGGTGATATAAGTGAACAGTTTTGCAATAGTAGAGACCGGCGGAAAACAATACAGGGTCCACGAAGGAGATACCATCCGAGTGGAATCGTTAGATGGTGACGAGGGCGACACAATCGACTTAGAATCAGTAAAACTGATTTCTCTTGACGGTGAAACATCCATCGGAACCCCCAATGTCGAAGGAGCCAAAGTTCAAGCAGAGGTGGTCAACAAGGGTAAAGGGAAGAAGATTGTGGTATTTAAATATAAGGCAAAAACTCGTTACAGAAGGAAAAATGGTCACCGTCAAAATTTCACTGATCTAAGAATTACTGACATATCAGTCAGCTAATAAGCAACTGCAGGAGTAATACCCATGGCCCACAAGAAAGGTGGAGGAAGTACTCGAAATGGAAGAGATAGTAAATCTAAACGATTGGGCGTAAAAAAATACGATACTCAGGTGGTGACCGCAGGATCTATATTGGTCAGGCAAAGAGGCACCAGAATACATCCGGGGCATAATGTGGGACTAGGTAAGGATCACACTCTGTTCTCATTAATTAATGGATCGGTGAAATTTGAATATTTCCCGAATGGTAAGAAATGCGCTAGTGTTTACCCAGCCTAGGAACAAACTAGAATGAAATTAGAAATACACCCAGAATATTACAATGAAGCCACAGTGGTTTGCTCTTGTGGTGAAAGCTTTGTTACTGGAGCGACTAAACCTGAACTAAGGGTAGAAATATGCTCCTCCTGTCACCCATTCTTCACCGGTGAGCAACGAATAGTTGACACGGAAGGTCGAGTTGAGCGGTTGAGGCGTCGGTACAACCTACAATGAGAGGTAATTCTTGATTAGTGACAGGGTGGGAAATATCTCACCCTTTTTTTTTGGCGCAGGCAAGGTTGCACCCAGATATGGCGGTCAGGCCGTCCTGGAAGGAATAATGATACGTGGCCAGAATAATGTTGCAATTGCTGTAAGATCTCCTTCAGGTGAGATTGTAACGAAAGTCAAAAGAATCAATACTCTCTTCACAGGAAAATTAAGAGCCGTACCGATCATTAGAGGTATTCTAGCCCTGGCTGAAACTTTATCGCTAGGAATGGAAGCATTAAATTACTCGTCGCAAGTTGCCAACCAAGAAGAAGATATCCCCCCAAGTAAATTCTCATCTGTAATTATGATTTTGGTTTCATTGAGTATAGCTGTAGGAATTTTCTTCATATTGCCATTACTGGTGAGTAAACCATTTGAAGGCATATTAGGATCTGACATCATCAGCAACATAGCCGAAGGCATTATCAGGCTAGTTGTTTTCCTTGTATATGTAACTGCTATTAGCCTAATGCCAGATATCAGAAGAGTCTACATGTATCACGGTGCCGAACATATGGCGGTCCATGCACAGGAAAAAGGAAACCCTTTAACCATTGAAGAGATACGAAAATATCCCACAGCCCACCCGAGGTGTGGTACAGCATTCCTGCTCACTATTATGGTGATAGCCATAGTAGTTTTCACTTTTATACCAAGGGATCCTTTGTGGCTGGTGATTGGCTCGCGAATTGTTTTGATTCCCATAATAGCAAGTTTAAGCTACGAATTTATCCGATTTAGCAGTAAGTACGAAAGCAACAAATGGATCTCAAAACTATCTATACCTAATTTACTACTGCAATCCCTGACAACAAAACCCCCAGACGATGATCAGATTGAAGTTGCCATCCGTGCTATGGAATTAGCCATATCTACAGATGCCAAGGCTATATAGGTTTTAATTTCCAGATTCCCTCCTCTGTGACAATTCAGCGAACACTTGTTCAAGCGACATATCGTTGGCTGAGATAAGGACGAAGACGTGGTAGATGAGATCAGATATTTCTGATGCCAATCCTTCCTTTTGGCCAGTCACCCCTGCAATCGCAGTTTCCCCTGCCTCTTCTACCACTTTTTGGGCAATACGGCTAACCCCTTCATCAAACAATTTATTAGTGTAGCTACCATTTTTTGGATTTAACTTACGATCCTCGATAATAGAAAACAGGTCCATAAAAACATTCAAATCGGTATCAGCGCCTATAAAATTGCAATTGTCTAAATCAGATAAATCGGTATTGAAGCAACTGTCCTGACCCGTATGGCAAGCCGGGCCCTTAGGATCAACTTCTAGTAATAAAGTATCTCCATCGCAATCAAGTTTTATTGACTTCACGGTTAAAAAATTACCCGACGTTTCACCCTTATGCCATAAGTTTTCCCTGCTCCTACTATAAAACCAAGCCTCCCTACTTTCTAATGTCTTAGTAAGTGATTCTCGATTCATATAGGCAACCATCAGCAGCTTACGCGTTTGATGGTCCTGAACGACAGCCGGAATCAAACCTTTTTCATCAAACTGTATAGTAGTCATGTGATCACCCTTACCATTTTCAACCCACACTATTTAGCGGATGGGCCTTACAGCAATATTACGTTCTGACAAGTATTTTTTTGCCTGCGATATAGAAAAGGTTCCAAAATGGAATATACTAGCAGCCAAAACTGCATCGGCTCGACCCACTTCAATTGCCTCTCGCAAATGTTCTAGAGTCCCTGCGCCACCACTCGCAATCACAGGTATAGAAACAGTGGTGCTAACTAATTGTAGTAGTTCCAAATCATATCCAGACTCATGCCCATCCATGTCCATACTGGTTAGAAGTATCTCCCCCGCTCCTAATTTTGCCACTTCCCTTGACCACTTTATAACATCCACCCCGGTAGGTTCTCTTCCACCATGCGTATAGACTTCCCAAACAGTATTCTCATCTATTTTTAAAGTCTCATTAACACTCGCATTTTGATATGAATCAGAGTTGAATGGATCAGAAATCCTTTTTGCATCTATCGCCACTACGATGCATTGAGAGCCAAAAAAACTCGCTGATTCCTTAACTATATCAGGATCTCCTAGAGCCGCAGTATTTAACGAGACTTTGTCTGCACCTGCTTCTAACATCTTCCTTACATCCGATATTTGTCGGATACCGCCACCGACAGTCAATGGAATAAACACTTCCTCTGACACATCCCTGACAACTTCAACCATTGTGTCCCTATTATCTGAGGATGCGGTTATGTCCAAGAATATCAGTTCATCCGCCCCTTCCCTATCGTAAAATTTCGCCAATTCAGATGGGTCGCCCGCATCCCTCAAATTTATAAAACTGACACCTTTTACCACTCTACCATTATCAACATCCAGGCAGGGTATTATCCTTTTTGTAAGCATCTAGTTGACCTATCGATTATTTGGAAAAAATCATCATATAGGCCATATCTGACAGGTTGTGCCTGATGTAGAATTTGAACCCTGCTTTTTCTATTTTCTCTCTCAGGTCAGTTGGTTGAACTCGGTTCTTGCTTACGGGTCCGTAATCGGAAAATTCTGGCTGCCATTCTATAACTGCCAGCCATCCACCTTTCTTCATACACCTGTTAGCCTCTTTCAGGATTTGTTCGGGCTTCTTAAAAAACTGGAATGGAAATGCTGACATTGCGCCATCCAAGGTTTCATCCTTAAGGGGTAGGATAGGCTCATCTGGCATATGAGTCGCCTTCACATTTGTCAATCTGGCTTTTTTTAACTCACGCCGTGTAGCTGTAAGGTTTTTCTTCATAGGGTCCAGTGATACGACATGTCCCCTGTAAACCAATTTGCCCAGAGGAACTGAAAGTGCCCCCTCCGCACAACCTATATCCGCAATTTCATGGTAAGGCATAGAGGGAAGAAGCGAAATAATATGGTATATATCGAGTTTTTTCGCTGCTAATAAAGAGTCTTTATTTATTTTTGTCGGCATATATTGCACCAATTATTTTTTTCTATCTATCAAAATATTTTAACTCATCAATTGCCTCTCGCAATTTGATATCTCCAGTGTACAAGGCTCGCCCAACTATAGATGCTTCAACACCTGATAACGCCATCTGTTTAAGATGAAGAAGGTTAGCTATACCCCCTGCCGCTATTATTTTCATCTTCGTAAATGCCAACACACCTTTAACTCCTTCATAATTCGGCTCACTAAGAGTCCCATCCTTTAATATGTCGGTATACATACACCTCTTAACACCAATTGATTCCATATCTCCTATTACGTCCTCTACTGTCAATTGACTACCTCTGGTCCAACCATCCAACGCGACCAACCCGTCCCTAGAATCTACACTAACTACCAGAGATTCGTCACCTAACGCATTTAATATCCGCTCTAGTTCCCCGCTTCTATCTACAGCTGAGGTTCCCATAATGACTCGGGAAACTCCAATGTCAATATATCGTGCAGCAGTCTCATAATCTCGGATACCTCCCCCAACTTGAATTCGCACCTTGGATTCTGAGCATATTTTTGATATAACTTCCATGTTTACTGCGGAGCCTTCACGTGCTCCGTCTAAGTCAACAACGTGTAGATATTCAGCCCCCTGCTGTATCCATTTGATAGCCATTTCCAAGGGGTCATCAGCAAAAACTGTCTCTTGAGAATAGTCTCCTTGAAGTAATCTGACACAACGGCCTGCCCGAATATCAATTGCAGGTATCACTTTCATTGAAACGAAACACTCATTGACTTTTTAGTGAATTTAACAAAATTTTTATATATTTTAAGTCCGATATCACCGCTTTTTTCAGGGTGGAATTGAACAGCCACTACATTTTGAAATGCAACAGCACTACAGAACTCCACACCATATTTTGTAGTAGCAGCAATTATATTTTTATCAGTAGGGTCTGCATAATAGCTGTGGACAAAATAAAAGTGAGAATTATTTGGGAGAGCCGCTAATACTGGGTGATCCGACTTTATATTTACTTCGTTCCATCCCATATGTGGGATTTTGTTTCCCTCAGGAAAACGTTTTACAGTGCCTGCAATCAGACCAAGACACGGTTCTTTACCTTCCTCTGAAGCTTGCAAAAGGAGTTGCAATCCCAAGCAAATCCCCATAAAAGGCTTTTTCGCTGCAATCAATTGTAATATCAAATTATCAAGAGAACGGTTTTTCAAATTAATCATGGAACTATCACATGCGCCCTGCCCAGGAAAAACGATTCCATCACAAGACTCAATAGCACTTGGGTTTGAAGTTACTAAAGCATCCGCGCCAGTTCGAACCAATGCCTTTTCAACGCTTCTTAAATTCCCTGCCTGGTAATCAATAACTGCGATTTTAGGCCTGATCGAGTTGGATTCATTCATTTATTTTTTGGCCCGTTATTAATTCGTTTGGTAAATCCTTATCCTCATATCTTGCCAGCATAAACAGGAGATCTGAAAGCCTGTTGACGTAAGGTAATATTTGCTTATTCACCAATTGACCTAATTCCTCCAGGTCAAGGATTCTCCTTTCAGCCTCACGCAACGTAGTTCTAGCCAAATCCAAAATCGCGGAACCGGGTGAAGCCCCTGGTAAAATGAAACTCGGTGGCAATTCTACTTCTGCGTCCAACTCATCAATTAATTGTTCAAGTGCAGTTACCATTTCGGGAACGATAATTTTGTATGATTCCTTCATAATGTTGTAGTTCTCGGAAAGGGTAGCCAATTCCGCTCCAACTATGAACAATTGATTCTGTATATCAATGATTATTCTCTTGACTTTCTCATCCTTGCAGAAAGCACGGGCTGCTCCCATAGCAGATACAACATGGTCGACAGATCCGTAAGCTTCACACCGTGGGTCATTTTTGGGAACCCTGCCACCAAAAAATAGCCCTGTCTCTCCCTCATCGCCTGCTCTGGTATATATTTTCACGATATCGAATTCCTAAGTATGTCTTAAGGTAACACTGCAT
Source organism: SAR202 cluster bacterium (assembly GCA_009392675.1). GTDB lineage: Bacteria > Chloroflexota > Dehalococcoidia > Lucifugimonadales > UBA826 > UBA11996. The sequence goes on from VFFY01000102.1 coordinate 7,386, forward strand.
ATGTGTGAATATAATATCCCCTCACTTGGTAAACAGTAAACGGAATATATGGCCCAAGGAAGAACATCAGTAGCAATCCACCTACCCATATCATCTCCACAGGCTGTTTCATTCAATGCCGTAGAGAAATTGGAAGGCCCAGTCATTAATTACACAATCTAGCTTGCCCCAAAATGACTATCAAATCAGAAATCATCCTGTCAGTGGGGCACCACCACAGAAAGCTATGTAGTCAATCAATTTTGTAACGGTCGGATTGTCTCCACATAACGGGCAATCTGGGTTTCTCCTAAGTTTTACAGTTCTGAACTCCATGCTTAAGGCATCTACAAGCAAAAGACGGCCGCTTAAGGAGTCTCCGATTCCAAGAATCAATTTCACCACCTCAGTGGCCTGTATAGTTCCTATCATGCCTGGAAGCATCCCCAAAACCCCGGCTTCGGCACAACTAGGAACTTCACCAGGAGGGGGAGGTGTGGGAAATAAGCATCGATAGCAACCATTACCCGGTAAATACGTTGTTGCTTGTCCATCAAATAACAAAATACTACCGTCAACCAGAGGTTTCCCTAGAAGATAGGCAGCATCGTTAACCAAATATCTAGTAGGGAAGTTATCTGCACCATTCACAATGATGTCATAATCTTTCATTATTTCCATGGCATTTATCGAGGAAATAGGCTCTTCATGCACATTCACATTGGTGTCAGGGTTATAGGCTTTAAGGGTCTCAACAGCCGAATCGACTTTGGGTCTACCAATGTCATCATTAAAATGAAGTATCTGCCGCTGCAAGTTAGTGACATCAACGTCATCGAAATCAACCAACCCGACAGTACCAACCCCAGCCAGCGTTAGATATATTGAAATGGGAGATCCTAATCCACCCGCACCGACCATGAGTACTTTCGCGTCAATCAATTTCCTCTGACCGACACTTCCCACTTGTGGCATTATGATATGTCTGCTATATCTATTGACCTGGTATGGGGTCAATGCTAGTGATGGTGTCTTTGTAGCCAAAACTATCCTCCATAAACTTTCTCTTTAATATAAAAAGCCCCGCTACCAGCGCTTGAAAGCTTTGGGCGGGGCTCTATGTACACCTGCGGCCTAGTTTTACAGCGTTGACAGCCTTAAATCTAGTTCCTACAGGAACAGGTTGTTCTAAACACCTTTTTGCACGTCAAATTCATCATTTTCAGAATTATAGCATCACGCAATTTAGGCATCAACTAACGGCAATATACATAAACAAAGAGTTCAAATTATGGTTTAACAAAAATTAAGAGTATTGCCGGATGGTATAATTGGAGACGCTTTTTAACTTTTCTTACACTTAGCCGAGCGGCAGGATTCCATTGACTGATTCAAACATTGCATTATTAGTAGATTACGAAAACGTAGGGGTTGATTCTCTACAATATCTGGTCGAACAAGTATCTGGTATGGGGCGCATCATCATAAAACGTGCCTACGCTGATTGGTCATCACAGAGAAAAGGTCAAGAAAGATTGATTGAACTAGGGATAGAGGCTGTACATAACTACAGATCAGTGAAATCCGGTAAGAACTCCTGCGACATAAAACTTACCATCGATGCCGTAGAGATTCTTCATAGTGGGCAAGTCGATTCTTTTGTCATTGTGTCCTCAGATAGTGACTTCGTGCCTTTGGTTACTCATTTGCGGGGTGCTGGTAAAGGTGTAATAGGTGCAGGTAGAAAAGCTGTAACATCAACCACCATGGTGAAATCATGCGACAGATACATATTTTTGGATCTCCAATCTGCCCCTGATACGGTTCAAAAATCAGCACCACAAACAAAAAATAATTACAGAAAACCCGCGTCATATCGAGAACGAAAGCCAGTCGCTCCGACATCAGATGGATTAGATAATGAAAAATCTGTGAGCCAATTGCTGATGAAAGCTGTGGAGGCCACAGCGGAAAACGATGGCAACTCATTAGGTACGAAATTGGCCCAAACTATGACTCGCATAGACCCAGGTTTCGACTATAAAGAACTCGGCTTTAGATCATTTAGAGATTTCTTAGCATCAAGGGATGAAATAGAAGTCACTTTTCGTGAAGGCACTGATTTCACTGTCTCTATACAAACTGATGACCCGCAAATCGCCGACAACCACGAAAATTCCGATCATCCTCGAATACCTTCAGTAAGTCCCAGAATTATTAGTTTTCAAACAGAGGTGTCGAATCAGGATTCTAATCAATCGTCGGAAAACTGGGAATCAGAAGTTGATACGGCCTGGAAAAGCAAAGAAAAAGACCAATTGTCAGGCCAGTCTGCGGCCACTCAAGCAGCAAAAATTTTGGGTTTCCAAAGACTGAGGGATTCTCTGTACCCGACTATTGATAAATTACTTGAGGCAAGTAACCTCTTAAAGTCCAATTGGGCTAGAAACAAAAATTACGTGACCCGCAAAAAATAACGGGGATCATGCTGAGACCATGCTGATTGCTATTGACATTGGTAATACCAACATAACGATAGGCCTATTTCGGGAATCTGAACTTGTCTCTACATGGAGATTTTCAACTGACTCGCAAAAGACCTCTGATGAATATGGCTTATTGCTAAAACAAGTGATGTCATACAACAACATAAAAGTGGCTCAAATTGAGGAAGCAGCCATCTGCAGTGTAGTTCCTCCTCTGACACCTACTTTCGAATCCCTGTGTAAAACATATATGCATGTCAATCCACTGACAGTCGTAGCGGAAACCAAAACCGGGATAAAGGTCCTTTATGATAGTCCTAGAGACGTGGGTACAGATCGAATAGTCGATGCGGCGGCGGCGCACCATATGTATGGTGGACCATGCATCATAGTTGATCTGGGCACCGCCACAGTTTTTGATGCAGTCAACGAACGAGCAGAGTACCTCGGAGGCGCGATAGCCCCCGGAATGATTGTTTCTGCCGACTCACTTTATAGGGCCACTTCTCAACTTAGAAGAGTGGAACTAAATGCCCCAGATCAAGCAATCGGAAAGAATACCACCCATTCGATACAATCTGGTCTTGTATTCGGTTATTCAGAACTTATAAAAGGTATGATAGCCAGATTCAAAAAAGAAATTGGCACTGATGCAACTGTAATTGCAACTGGAGGTCAAGCAACCGTAGTAAAAGACCACGTAGGTGAATTCGATTACATAGATCCTGACCTCACCCTTAAGGGTTTGCAAATAGTTCATTCCCTTAACATTAACTAAAGGTAGCGAAATGCCATCTCCTCTTAACAACAAAAGAGTCGTACTAGGAGTAACGGGTAGCATAGCGTGTTATAAAGCTGCTGACCTCGCGAGCAAACTCGTTCAGAACGGGGCATTAGTAGATGTAATACTGACAAGCGCTGCAACCCAGTTCGTATCAGAATTGACTTTCAGAAGCATAACTCACAGATCAGTATTTACCGATCTATATTCATCGGAATCTGAGCTCTCAATAAACCATGTAGCACTCGCGGAAACCGCTGATATCATAGTAGTTGCCCCTACAACAGCTAACACAATAGCCAAAATTGCCAATGGCATTTCTGATGATGTCCTGACCACCACTATTTTAGCAACTAGGGCTCCAATTATTATCGCCCCAGCAATGGATGCCAACATGTTTGATAACGCAGCTACCCAAGCAAATGTAACCACACTTATAACCAGAGGAGTTTTTATCGCGGGCCCAGCCAATGGTAGGCTTGCCTCAGGCCTTATCGGACAGGGAAGGATGGTTGAACCCTCTAACATAATTAGTTCTGCCAGTATGATATTAGGCAAGGATGGGGATTTTTCAGGTAAAAAAATTGTCGTGAGCGCTGGAGGAACTGAGGAAGCCATAGACCCGGTAAGAAATATCACCAACCGTTCGTCAGGAAAAATGGGCTACGCGATTGCAGAGGCAGCGAGAGATCGGGGCGCTATAGTTAGCCTAGTTGCAGCTCCTAATGCTTTACCAAAACCTGTGGGAATTTTAGTGACTAAAATTCAAAGCGCAGAGGAAATGAAAAAAGTGATCGCAACCGAATGCGATGGAGCCGACGCCCTGATAATGGCAGCGGCCGTCGCTGATTGGAGACCTTTGAAAAAAATGGATTCCAAAGCCAAAAAAAGTACTTCTGATACCTGGTCATTAGAATTGGTAAAAAACCCTGACATTATTGGCAGTATAAAAAATGACAGCCTTATTAAAGTCGGGTTCGCCGCAGAGAGTGAGAACCTCATAGAAAACAGCAAGACAAAAGTTAAATCTAAAAACCTAGACTTTATAGTCGCAAACGACATTACTGCAAAGGATAGTGGGTTCTCAGTAGACACAAATAAAGTAACCATCATCCACTCAAATGGAAACATTGAGTCTCTTCCACTAATGTCTAAGTATGATGTAGCCCATTCCATATTGGACAGGGTGAAGTCAGGTTTTTAACCAAATCAACAAAATGACAAAACATGCCTATTAAAATAGCGGTCATATCAGACACGCATTGTTATGAATGGGATGAAGTTCACCCAGATATGCGCACTTTAGTGGCTGAATGTGACATGGCGATTCATTGCGGAGATATAGTCCGACTACCAGTAGTGGAAGGATTTTTGAAATCAGCAAAGAAGGGGCTAATCGTACATGGAAACTCTGATCCCGTGGATTTGCGGGAAAGCCTCCCGTACACCCAAGTCATAGAAGTTGAGAAAATAAAGATAGGTATAACTCACCCTGCTTGGGGAGGACCTGAATTTCCGCCTTCGGAGCTA
>VFFY01000103.1 GCA_009392675.1 SAR202 cluster bacterium
AAAACATTTGTTGGATTATATAGTGTAAAGTGTTAAACTCGGATAAATTCAGCAGCAACGGAGCAGCATATGGACGGCTTGATCGTTCACGATACCCCGAACACGAAGCTTTCCACTATGGTCGTAGCTTTCGCAGGATGGCCAGATGCTGCTGAAGCAGCCACGAGAGCAATAAGATACATGGTGCGAAAGCTACCAAGTAAAAAGATCGCTGAGATAGATCCTGAAAATTATTATGACTTCACAGTCAACCGGCCCCAAACTCGGATTAACAAACGAAAAGACCGAATTATAAAGTGGCCCGCAAACGAATTTTACAGCTATGTTCCTGAGGAGAATCCTGACAATGGACTTCTGATGTATGTGGGAACCGAACCAAACCTTAAATGGAGAACTTTTTCTGATACAGTGCTAGAGGTAGCAAAATTATCTGGAGTTGAGCTAATTATATCGTTAGGGGCCTTGCTGGACGCGGTACCGCACACTAGGGAAGTTAAAATAACTGGCAGAGCTAGCAGTGAGGAACTAAGTAAAAAGGCAAGATGGTTAGGGATAAGAAACTCTGGTTATCAAGGACCAACCGGAATCCATTCTGTTTTCGCTGAAGCATGCGCGAAAAATCATATACCTCATGCAAATATTTGGGGCCATTGCCCTCATTACGTACAAACTTCTCCAAATCCCGTAACTAGTTTCGCCTTGCTCGAACGCCTTAAAAGCCTTGTGGACATTGACTTAGATATGAGTGAACTGGATTTAGCTGGACAGGCTTTCAGGGAGGAAATCTCCAATGCGATCGCAAAACAACCTGATATCAGCTCATACGTATCTCGCCTAGAACACCAATATGATGAAGCAAAACACTCTCAAAATGAGATGCCAACTGGGACCGATATGGTGGAGGAAATTGAAAATTTCCTGAAAAGTCAGTCCAGTGGACAGGAACAAGAATAAGAAGATTCATAATGGCGTACATCCAATAAGTGCCGCATTTATCAATAGATCCAGGCTACTACCGAACCCTTTTTGATCGTTGGACAAATGACATTGCAATGCTCCCTGATTTCCCGACCGACCTAAAAGAGAAATTAGTTGCACTTCATTTCATAATGCTAGCCTTTGCTGAAGGTGAGGAATATTCGGAAGATGAGATTCACGAAGGAATTAAAGATAGAAACCTGTTTTCTGTCGACCATGTTCAAATAAGGATCAACCTTCTTCAACAAGGTTTCCTTGTTAGATTTGAAAAAGGGTCTGAATTCATCTACAAAACATCCAAAGAGTTTTTGACACATGCTCAATGGGATAGTTCAATACCGGGAGCTATGCAATAAGTAATCAAAAAAGCCCAAAGCACGATGTAATAAATATCGGACCAATCTCGATTAATTGCCTTGACTGGGGTGGTCAAGGCAGGAATGTCGTATTAATTCATGGGCTAGCATCAAATTGTAGAATATGGGATCTAGTTGGCCCGCTTTTAGCAGAAACCAATTCAGTGAAAGCAATAGACCAAAGAGGCCATGGATTGTCCTCTAAACCAAATCAGGGATACGATTTCGACACGGTCACAAATGATTTACATTTATTCCTAGAGACCCATCATATTGAGAATCCATTGTTGGTTGGTCATTCATGGGGAGGTAGTGTTGCATTGAACTTTGCAGCGAATCACCCTGAAATGATAGGCGGCCTCTGCCTTGTTGATGGAGGTCTAATCGAAATATCTTCCATACCAGGTAACTCTTTGGAAAAAGCCCTTGTGGATATGGCTCCTCCTTTATTTGACAACCTAACGGAAGAATTTCTTAGGCGACGAATTGCAAAAAGAGATTGGGGGGAGCGGGATAGTCTCTCCCTACAGTACGATCTAGCTAATATTGTAATGGCAAACTTTCAAGAAGCTCCAAAAGGGACCATAACACCTCGATTTGAGAGAAGTAACCACTTGAAAGTGGTAGAAGCCTTCTGGAATCATCATCCTTCCTCTTTATTTTCCTCAGTAAAATGTCCGGTCCTCAACATGCCAGCAAGGTTGAACGATGATGAAACTTCCAGACAAACACTTCGGAAAAACTTGATAGTTCAGGCAGAAAAAAACATAGCTGAATTCGAAACAGTATGGCTAGAGCATAGCATCCACGATGTGCCGCTTCAAAGACCCATGCTGGTTGCAGCCACTATCTCTAGCCATCTTAAAAAAGGTTTTTTTAATTAAGCAACTTTGGTTGTATCAGCCAAAAAATAATATGGCACATTCCACGTCCCTACCTGTCCCATATCTACAACAGCTTTATTAGCATAAAGTTTTTTTACGATACCCCTGCTACCAGTAATTGGTCCACCGCTAACATTCCCAAGGTACAAAACTTCTTGGCCACTGTCTATATTTAGGCCATTTTTAAAAGTAGCATAGCGGTCAGCTTCATTGGTCAAAGATAAAGTCAACTGTAACGATTGATCCATAGGAGCACCTTGTCGAATAATCTAATTTAGAACATTTTAGAACAGAACACTTGTTCTGTCAATTAATGGCGATGAGTATAGCTGAATTACAAGATTCAGATGATATAAAGACCGCTTCTGAGATAGAATACCTAATAACAATCTACCTTAGAGGTATAGCATCATGGGAAGACTGGAAAACAAGGTGGCAATAATTTCTGGAGCGGCGAAAGGGCAAGGAGCCTTTGAGGCTGCTCTTTTTGCAAAAGAAGGTGCCAAAGTCGTATTGGCAGATATAGACATAGAATCATGCGAATCAAATGCCCGTAATATAGTGGAATCAGGCGGTGAGGCTGTCGGAATATACCTAGATGTGACTTCTCCGACCAGCTGGAAAGATTGTATCAAAAGTACTATCGAAAAATATCAGGGCTTAACCGCATTGGTAAATAATGCTGGCATATATAGTAGGGTACCAATTGAAGATGCATCAAGTGAGGAATTTGACTTGATAATGGCAGTGAACCTTAAAGGGGTTTTTCTGGGCACTAAATACTCTATTCCGGAAATGCGCCATTCCGGAGGTGGTTCAATTATCAACATCTCTTCTACCGCAGGGCTAGTGGGGAACCACGGTGGAGGAGCCTATGGTGCATCAAAGGGTGGGGTTAGGCTTTTTACTAAATTCACCGCAATACAACATGCTTCGGATAACATAAGAGCTAATTCTGTTCACCCGGGTCCAATAGACACGGATATGATCGCAGATAATATATCCACTCCAGAGGGAAGGCAAAACTCCATATCCAGGATACCTTTGGGACGCATAGGAACTATAGAAGACGTTGCTATGGGTGTCTTATTCCTCGCCTCTGATGAATCTTCGTATATGACAGGATCAGAATTAGTCATAGATGGAGGAATTACAGCTCAATAGACCTGTATTGATAATGTATTTGTACAGTTGGTGAAATACTGATTAATCAAATTGCCCTTAATAAACATGATGCCTGACTTCAAAGCAATTATATTAGCAGCCGGGGCGGGAACTAGGATGAAATCTAGCCTCCCGAAGGTGTTGCATAAGCTGTCTGGAAAACCAATGATATCCTTAGTAAAGGATTCGATAAACAGGGCTGGGGTGCAG
>VFFY01000104.1 GCA_009392675.1 SAR202 cluster bacterium
AGTCCCTTTAATTCATTTCTGTTGCTTCAAGGTTTAGAGACATTATCTTTGAGAGTGGAAAGACATGGTTCGAATGCTCTTGATCTCGCTAAATGGTTGGAATCTAACCCGAAAGTTGAATCGGTAAATTACCCAGGATTGGACTCTAGCCCATATAAAGCGGCTGCCGAGAGATATCTGGAAAGAGGATACGGTTCAATGTTGACCGTAAGCCTCAAAGGTGGTTACGAAGATGCAGTTAAATTCATTGATAGTCTTGAATTGGCAAGCCATCTTGCCAATGTAGGAGACGCCAAGACTTTGGTGATTCACCCTGCCTCAACAACTCACCAACAGTTGTCTGAAGAAGAACAATTATCTTCAGGAGTTGAACCTACGATGGTTAGGGTTTCTGTAGGGCTTGAGCATATCGATGACATTAAAGAGGATTTCCAACAGGCTTTGGATTCTATAAACTAGGAGATTATAGGGTCGCATGATCGTGAATAAGGTCATGCGACCCTAATTTGGCCTCAAGGTGAGCAATGGCTCTTGTAGTAAGACCGGACTATCACGCAATTCCTACGATAGAAAAAAATGGCCTCGACTGGATTTCAACAAAGGAATCCCAAAGCCAAGGCCGTAACGCCCTACGTATCGGGGTATTAAACATTATGCCTCTTGGTGAACAATATGAAATGAACATATTAAACCCACTCGCTTTGTCTCTTGTAGATATCGAACCTGTCTGGATAAAACTTGAATCTCACTCCTATAAAACATGGCCAGATGGCCATGTGGATGATTTGTATGCTACTTATTCGGAGGCCGTCAAAGAAAAGAAATTAGATGGACTAATAGTGACTGGAGCCCCAGTTGAGCACCTGGATTTTGAAGAAGTCAATTATTGGGATGAAATATCCGAACTAATTGAGGATGCAAGGAATAATTCCCACAGCACATTGGGCTTGTGTTGGGCTGGCTTTGCACTTGCCAAGCTTTCAGGTCTTGGAAAAATAACCTTTGAAAGAAAATTATTTGGAGTTTATGAATTAGATAATTTGACCTATAATCATCCAATTATGGGAGCCTTGGATGACAAATTCGTGTGCCCCCAGAGTAGGTTCGCTGGTTTTGAAGATCAGGAGGTGGCAGATGCTGTCAGTAGGGGGGACGTCAATGCTTTGGCCTATGGAAAAGAATCGGGCTACACAATCCTTGAGACCCCTGATCATAAACGGTTAATGCACATTGGGCACCCTGAATATAACAAAGGACGCCTCGCCTATGAAGCTAGGCGCGACCAGGGGAATCCTAAGATACCCAATATTGAAAATTTTGATTTCGACAACCCACTGAATAGATGGCGTATGCACCGAAATACCTTTTTTCAAAGGTGGGTTAATTTTGTCACGCAAGAATCCAGAAGCCTTGGCTAAATGACCCGGTGCTAATAATCTAACACTTGGTATACCCAAACTTGATGCTTAACGTCAGGTTCTCCAACGGGTAATGGTTGAAATTCCTCACTAACCTCTATCATTCCCCAGAATTTTTTCATTGCCATCTCTTCTTGCTTTTCTTTGAAGCCATTATTCAAATACACATCAGTCCGTATTGTGAATACGATAAATCCGTTGGGTTTGGTGATTCGCACCAGTTCGTCAAAGGATTCGGGGGCGGCGTGTCCTAGGGTCATTACTCCCACACTAATTACGGCGTCGAATGTGTCGGAATCATATTCTAGAGGTTCACCAAGTGTCATTTGATCAAGCTGTGCGTAAACACCTTTCCGGCCAGCTTGTTCCAACATACCCTTCGACATATCCATTCCTGTTATATTTTGAAATCCATGCGCAGCTAATACCATACCTACCAGACCGGTTCCTGCTCCCGCATCAAGCACGATCGAATCGGGTCGAATATGTTTAACTAGGAAATCGGCTGCTGTTTTAGGTGCAGTCCAACCGAAATCTTCGGTCAGATCTTTATCGTAATCTTTGGACCATTCGTCGTACCTTTTAGTTAATTCTGAATTATTCTTAGATGAATAGACCCATTGGACGCGGTTCTGGTGTTGATCTGGCATTCATATCCTCAAATGTTCCCGATGTGTTTCTACTATACTTATGGGTTAGGTTAACAGAATGTGTTCACGGGATTTCTTTTACTATATAGGTTGATGTATTAACATGAGTCGCATTTGATAGGAGGAACAATGAGAATTGGTATTAGTATGAGTGCGACGGCCTCAATGGGAGATTTTGGGGTAATAGCCAGTAAGATTGAGAATTTAGGCTTCGATTCAGTATGGTTACCAGAGCATCCGGTAATGCCTGTAAATCATAAATCTGTCTACGGAGGTACTCCTGACGGATCAATCCCGAAGCAAATGTATCTAGGGGTCAACCCTTTAATTGCTCTTTCCAGGGCCTCATCTGTAACCACAAAATTAGGAATTGGAACAGCCGTTAATTTAATTACAGAACATAATCCTTTGGACTTGGCCAAACTAATAGCTACATTGGATTTTTATTCAGGCGGCAGATTTTTGTTTGGAATAGGTACAGGATGGTTTAGAGAGGAGGCTCAAATTATGGGAGCTGATTTTGATCACAGATGGACTCAGGCTAGAGAATATGTTTTAGCAATGAAGGAAATTTGGACCAAAGAAGAGGCTGAATTTCATGGCAAATATATAGATTTTCCCCCTATAATTTGCAATCCTAAACCAGCTCAGAATCCTCACCCTCCAGTATTGCTGGGAGGGAACGCCAAAAATGTTTTGAAGCGAGTAGTAAAGTGGGGAGACGGATGGCTTCCTATTAGACTCTCTCCTGAAGATATTGTTAAGGCTCAACAAGAGCTTTTAAAACTTTGTGATACTGAAGACAGAGATCCTTCTACCATTCAAATAACGATGCATAGCCTCCCTCCTGATAAGGAATTGATCTCGAGGTTTGAAGAAATAGGGGTCGATAGAGTACTTGTGGGGGTCGCTTCGGCTACACAAGAAGAAATTTTCGAGGAACTGGAAGTTATTGCCGAATCTATTTTGGTCCATGGTTAACTATGTGGCCTAAGAATGAAAAGCAAAACCAGCTTTTGGAAAAGTCCCAAAAAATAGCAAAGTACATATCTCCGACTTCTTTGAAACATGACCGTGATGGTTCATTTCCGCATGAGCATTTCCGATATATGCGCGAAATAGGATATCTAGCTGCGGCCGTTCCGGAGAGTTATGGTGGTCCAGGCTATGGGTTGACTGATATTCTCCTCGCCCAATTTGAAATTGGTACTGGAGATGGCTCTACTGCCTTAGCAGTAGGTATGCATCATATGGTGGTTGGAACCGAGGCGATTGCGAGAAAATGGCCCGATTCAATAAGGAGAAGAGTTTTTAATGAAGTGGTTTCAAATGGTGCCCTCATTAACAATATTGCCTCTGAACCAGAACTGGGGTCACCTCAAGGAGGAGGAAGGCCCTCTACCACTCTAACCCCGAATGGGGAAGGTGAGTGGGATTTGGAAGGCCGTAAAACCTGGTCCACACTGGCTCCAGAGTTAACATATGCCATAACTTTTGCGGCTGTGGAAGACGGGACGGGTGATACCGCACGGGTGCTACAAAGCATGGATGCTAAAGGCGTTTA
>VFFY01000105.1 GCA_009392675.1 SAR202 cluster bacterium
ACAGTATTTTCCGCCTTTCTAATAAGAGATTCCACTGAATCTCCAAGAAACATAATATGTCCCATTTTCCTTCTAGTGCGGACCGATTGTTTACCATACATATATAATCTTGCAGAACTGTCAGAATACAATTCGAATTTATGATCAGAATCGTTCAATTTATTCGCTTCTTCTCCTAGGATATTAAGTAAAACCGAAGCAGTCAAAAAGTCTGGTTTTATAACTGGTAATCCCACCAAAATTCTTACCTGGTTTTCATATTGTGAAATACTGAAAGCATCTATAGTGTGGTGGCCCGAATTATGTGGCCTTGGCGCTATCTCATTCACAAGTATTTCATCTTTTGTGGTTAAGAACATCTCAACACAAAACACTCCCGCATCATCTATGCTTCCAATCAATTCTTTCGCCAGTTCTACAGCCCTGTTTTGTATCTCATTTGTTAGTCTTGGGGGAGAGATACTCATCCGGAGTATGCCTCCCTCGTGGGTATTTTCGGTTGGTGGGTATGCAATCAAACCTCCCGTGCCATCCGAAACAACTATCACAGACATCTCAAGGCGATAATCGACAACTGCTTCAATAACCCAAGATTCACCATGGATTATCTTTAATAATTCGTTCTCTTGGGTGTCATTTCCAACTTTCCACTGCCCGTGACCATCATAGCCAAGTGTAGCTGTCTTCACGATCCAAGGCTTAGGCACCTTTATACCCTTGAATTCTTCCATATTCAACACAAATTCATGAGGGGTTACTGGAAATTTATTCGACGACAAGAAGGTTTTCTCTTCAATCCTGTTTTGAGCCAGTTTCAAACTTTTGCTACCTGGTTTAACCAGATTACCATCTTCTAATTTCGATACGAGCTGGTTGGGAACGTTTTCCCATTCCAAAGAAATAGCATCCACAATATTGGAAAAATTCTTTATTTGTTCCTCATCATCAAACGATGCATCAATTGAATGGGTAGCATACCGCTTGGCAGGGGCCAGTGGATCAGGGTCCCAAACCGCCACCTTATAACCCATTCTCAAGGCCGCTTCAGTAAAAAATCCTCCCAATTGACCCCCACCCAGCATCCCTAATGTGGAACCAGGAGGGACCAGTGGAACTACTGATGACATTACCTAGTTACCCTTGGCTTCTGGGTTTTTCAAGACGGTTTCAGTCAGGTTTTTCCGCCAAGATTTTAATTTATCTCTTACTTGAGAATCGGAAACAGCTATTATCTCTGCCGCCAGGATAGCTGCATTCTCTGCACCACCGATGGCCACGGTAGCAACAGGAACCCCCCTGGGCATTTGCACGATAGACATCAAAGAATCCATCCCCTTTAAATGTTCCAACGGCACCGGTACTCCTATGACCGGAATTATAGTTTTTGCCGCGAGCATGCCTGGTAAATGAGCGGCGCCTCCAGCACCGGCAATGATAACTTTAATCCCGCGGCTTTCAGCTGTTTCGGCATATTCATAAAGCCAATCAGGAGTTCTATGAGCGGAAACTACCCGAAGCTCATTTCCAATGGACAATTGATCTAAAATTTCTGTTGCTTGCTCCAAAAGTGGGAAATCTGATGTGCTTCCCCCCACAACAGAAACTGTTAGGCCAGAACTATTTTGTAACTCTGTCATTTCCGCCTCCATTTTCGATTTATTTTATATCTATTTATAGTTTCATGATCCGATTTCACCTTTTACTATAAGGCTAGTTTCCATGAGTCAAGTCTTTAAATTTAATATAATCCTTAAAACTTTGTTCGGAATCCCCAAGCATCTGGTTAAGTATGCTGCGATGTTTGTATGAGGCCCAATGTTCAGGATCCAGTGAGATAACACGGTTCAAATCATCCATTGCGGAATCTAATTCACCGACATCAGAATAAGCTAGGGCCCTGTTATGCAACGCGTCTCGGTAGTCCGAATCTATTTCCAAGGCCTTCTCGAAAGCGATGACAGCCTCGTCTGGTTTAGACAAACAAAGTTTCGCCACTCCTATGTTGTTCCAGGCCATAGCATGTTCAGGATTGTGCCTGATAGTTACTAGAAAACACTTTATAGCCTCAACATGATCTCCCCGATTGGCAAGATAGTTACCTTTCTTAAATTGCTCGTGCCAACTACAAGATTCCAATATTAATTCCTCTTTTGGGGACTGCAAAATCACCTACCTGGTGAGACAGCCGCATTTGAAACCATGATTTCACCATACTAAAATTAACATGCCTATTGTAGTATTTATGGACAATGGATTCAGCAAAACAAGATCTAAATCTTAGTACATCAATCCTCCCTGGCATGGTAGATGCATCGCCAGAGATGCACCACGCCAAATTGAACTTAACCGCGAAGATAAATGCGATTCTCACAAAATATGGCTACGATATATTTGATTGCCCAATAATGGAATCAACTGAACTGTATGCAATGAAGTCCGGGGGTGAGCTTACTAGTCGGTTATATTCTTTCGTAGAACCAGGCGGCATAAGTGTCAGCCTGAGACCTGAATTTACATCTTCAGTGATAAGATTCTATGTCTCAAACGAGGCCGTTCATAAAAAACCCGTCAAAAAGCAATATCTCGGTCCAGTTTTCAGATATTCTGATTCCAATCAAGGGTTGAATCAGAGACAGTTTACCCAGCAAGGCTGCGAAATAATTGGTGATTCCAGCATAGGTTCCGATGTAGAAATTCTTAAGCTTGGCTTGCTCGCTTTGGGTGAATCCGGTTTAGAGAAAGTTACAATAAAACTAGGTCATATGGGTTACATAAGATCAATACTTGAAGATTTCGATCTAAGTGAAGCCTTGATAGGATTCACACTCTCAAATTTACAAGTTTTAGCCGAAAATGAGAGTGGAATAGTGGGTTTGGCACAAATGGCTTCAGGGATAGGGCTAATAAATCCTGGAGACAACCATCATGATTCAACAAATACCAAACCTGCAAAAACTCCGATGAGTAGTCTGGGCAGGCGAACATTTGAACAAATAAGTAACCGATCCCTGAGAAAAAAATCACATTCGTTCTCAATTGAAAAGTATTCAGAAGCACTGGGAAAACTTTCTTTATTCTTGAGAGCTTTCTCAGGAGATATCAACACCGTTTCGAATAATCTGACCGCTGAGCCTATTCACAAAGATGCTGCAGAATATTTTAAACTTGTGATAAAAGAGTCGGCTAACGTAACTGATATGGAAGTCGATTTCATTGTCGATTGTGCTGCACAACGTGGCTTTACATACTACACAGGTATCATTTTTGATATGGAACACGTGTTAGACAACAAATCAATTCCGCTGGGAGGGGGTGGGAGATACGATGGTCTGGTTAAACTTTTAGGCGGCCCGGAAGAAATACCAGCAACAGGTTTTGCAGTGAACGTGGATTCGATACTTTCAATAACCACGGCGGATGAACAAGAATGATGTCAGAAACCACTGAACTGAAATTGGTTATTCCGAGTGATGGGGCCATGTATGAATCAACTTTGGAATTCATGGAAAAGGTTGGGCTATCCGTCACGAGGGAAAGTAAAAGAAGATACATAGCTCATATCCCAAATTTATCGGGAGTTACTGTCCTGCTGCTTAGAAGCGCTGACATAACAGCCACCATAGAAGACGGTAGTGCAGATGTCGGCTTACTCGGTGAAGATCGCTATCTAGAACTTAGGCAAGAGAACCTACCAACGACGATAATATTAGGAGATCTAAAATACGGTGATTGCTCCCTTACCCTTGGAATTCCTAATTCGTGGTCAGATGTGAGCTCTATCGCTGACGTGGCCGAAGTTGCAGTGGAATTCAGAGAACGAGGGTTGAGTATGAGGGTCGCAACCAAATCACCACGCCTTACAGAAAGGTATTTACTTTCTCGTGGAATAAATTATTTTTCACTAGTCCGATTAAGCGGAACATTGGAGCTTGCACCAGAAATGGGCTTTGCTGACATAATAGCTGACATAACTTCAACAGGCACAACCATGGAAGAAAACCAACTGAAAACAATACAAGGTGGGACAATTATTGAATCAGAGGCTTGTTTGATCGGTAACACAAACGATTTGTCATCTAATATAACCAAACGTAATAAAGCAAAACAGTTTATAAAGACAATTACAGGCTACTTTGAGAGCCGATCAACTAGGATTGATGTCAGGTACAATCTGTAGAAAGAAAAGTAAAAAATCAGTCTATAAATATGCCTAATTTGCCGACCCATATACATTTTTCATTTGAATCACTTCGAAAATACAACGATCTCGATTTGAGCAAGAATCTGGATGTATATCTTTTAGGGTCTACAGCTCCAGACATAAGAGTGATAACAAAACAAGATCGATCTTTATATCACTTTGTACAGCTGGATTTTGATAGAGTAGGGGATGGGATACGAAACATGCAATCCTTGCACCCTCAACTTAATAATCTCAACGGAAAGGACAGCCATACTAGGTCATTCATGGCTGGATATGCCTCTCATCTGATTTTAGACGAAACATGGATTACAACAATGTTTCGTCCGTTTTTTTCAGACGTGAATCTTTTTGGTGACAGAAATCAAGGTCTTATTTTGGACCGAGCGCTTCAAATGCAATTGGACAAATCTTATTGGGAAACCTTGGAAAACAATTTGGCCCATGTCCAATCATGTGACACAGAGATAGATGTGGAATTCCTTCGGGAGGAACCGATGGAAGAATGGCAGAATTGGATATCCTCTTTGCTCAACCGGAAATTCTCATGGGACAGGCTAGAATTCATGGCAAACAGAATCGCCAAAGGAGATTCACAGCATCCAGTGGTAGGGCTTGCAAAGGATTTCATCGCTGACCCTGACGGGGGCATAGATGATATTCTCCAAAGGCTACCAAATGGAATTATGGAGGAATTTTCAAACCAGAGTTTGGAAAATATAGACAAAGCTCTCAAAGAGTTTACCTTATGAGAAAAGCAACCGGAGTTGAGCAATCTCTAGATATCCTTTTAAAAAATAGGGGAATAGATTTAGAAGGGGATCCCAAATACATCTCACAATTCTCTGAGGCTATATTTGGGGAAAAATTGAGTTTATTGGATTATGTAAAGGAAATACTTGCTAAGGTTAAAACAGATGGAGATAAAGCTATCTATGATCTTTCGTCAAAGATAGATGGGCAAAATCTGAAACAGGTATTTATGGAAAAAAAGGACCTTGAAAATGCCTACACACACATACCTTCGAATCTCCGGGAAGCTCTAGAGTTTTCGGCCAATCGCATAAAAAACTTTCATGCACGATCCATGCCAACCGATTGGCACGATAATCTCGAAGGGTATGGTCAAAGATATGTTCCTGTAAATTCAGCGGCTGCCTATATACCAGGTGGTACCGCAAGATATCCTTCCACAGTGCTAATGACAGCTATACCAGCCAGAGTAGCAGGTGTTGAGGAAATAGCTATAACATGTCCGATGCCTAAGAGTCCTTTGGAATATGCCTCCGTACTAGCGGCAGCATATATATCCGAAGTAGATCAGGTTTACTGCGTAGGAGGAGCCCAATCCATTGGGGCGTTGGCCTACGGTACCGAATCAGTATCGAAAGTAGATTTTATATGTGGCCCAGGTAACGTGTTTGTAACTTTGGCAAAAAAACTTGTCTATGGAGAGGTTGGCATCGATGGCCTCTACGGCCCTACAGAGACCGTAGTGATCGCCGATGAACACGCAAACCCAACGTTGTGTGCCGCGGACTTAATCGCCCAAGCTGAGCATGATCCCTTAGCTCGTCCGGTCCTCATAACCACCTCTCCAAAGATTGCTGCGGATGTAGAGGCCGAGATTCATTTACGTCTATCCAGATTAGACCGATCGGAAATAGCCACCAAATCAATTGAAACGCAGGGTCTTATATCTATAGTCAATAACCTTGGAGAGGCTTTGGAATTATCAAATTCATTCGCCCCTGAACACGTTTGTATCGCTACTAAAGATCCAGAGAAGTTAGTCCCGGCAATAAAAAATGCCGGTATGATTTTTGTTGGAGAATTATCGCATGAAGTACTCGGAGATTATGGAGCCGGCCCAAGCCATGTTATGCCTACTGCAGGCACGGCTCGGTTCAACTCTGGATTAGGAGTACAAAGCTTTCTCAAGACTATGCCTGTGGTTACTATCGATTCTGAAAATTCTTCAAAATTAGGGCGTGTGGCGTCAGTGATAGCAAGAGAAGAAGGGTTGACTGGACACGCAGAGGCAGCGGAGATAAGAATCGAACTTAACTAGTCCTATAATGTAGTTGATTACAACTTTTCAGATAAAGGCTATACATATGGAAATAGTTGATATACAAAAAATTATCCGGCCACATCTCGTCGATGTGAAAACTTATGAAGCCATGGAGGCCCCAGAGGCTTTAGCGAAGAAAAGTGGTATCCCGGAATCAGAAATCATAAAGTTAAATGGGAATGAAAACCCTTATGGCGGTTCTCAAAAAGCTTTGGATGCCGTCGCCAAAACCCCGCTTCATATCTACCCGGATCCAACCCAAACAAATATGAGGATTGCCTTATCAGGTTACACCGGTATGCCATCTGAAAATATTGTTGTTGGCTCGGGGGCCGACGAACTAATAGATCTAATTTTCAGGCTATTTATATCGGAAGGAGACAAAATCCTAGACTGCGAACCCACCTTTGGCATGTATAGCTTTTGCGCAAGGGTGGCAGGGGGTGAAATCACACTGGTGCAAAGGGACGAGCAATTCGATATAGATGTACCTTCAGTTTTGAATAGCATAGATGACAAAACAAAGGTCATTTTTGTGACTTCCCCGAACAACCCAACAGGTAATATAGCTACTGAGTCCCAAGTGAC
>VFFY01000106.1 GCA_009392675.1 SAR202 cluster bacterium
TAATGTATTTATATGTGTAGGAAATATTATAATCCCGTATTGACCTAAGATATTGTAATCTCCCCTACATACGATCTTATTAATTTGCTTGCTGTAGCTAAAAGTTAAGAAAAAGGTGGAAGTATATGAGAATAAATGACGTTAGAAATGATCTGCTATCAGGCAAACCAGCTATAGGACCTTTTGTAGGGCTTCAAAGCCCGAACGTAGCTGAATTGATGGGCAACGCTGGTTTTGACTTTGTTGTAGTGGAATCCGAACATAACGGAATTGAATCAGCCGAAATTGAACACATGTTAATGGCGATAGGAAACACCAATGCGGTGCCGATCGTCAGAATACCTTCTTTGCAACAGGTTTACATACAAAAAGCCTTAGATTTAGGGGCCTTGGGAATCGTTGTTCCTGCGGTAAAAACTGCAGAGGAGGCTGCCGAAATTGTTTCGGCTACAAGGTTTCCACCGGACGGCAAGAGAAGTTGGGGCCCGTTGAGAGCATCCAAATATACCTTTGATAATGAAGACTATTTGAAGAATGCAAACGATAACATTCTTGTGGTACTAATAATTGAAACCGTGGAGGCTGTTGAAAACCTTGAAGAGATAGCTGCAGTTCCTGGGATTGACGTGTTGTTTCTTGGTCCCTGGGATATGTGCTTATCTCTCGGCTTGGACCCTCTTTTATTGCCTCACCGAGAAATAGACCAGATACTGGAAAAAATGGTTAAAACTTCGGCTCGTTTTGATGTGGTCGCTGGAGCGGGTGCATCTGTACCAGGGGATGTGTCAAAAAGGTTAAATCAAGGAGTTAAATTTCTGAGCTATGGCCCCGACTATGCCATGTTATCAGCAGCGGCGATTTCTGGAGTAGATGCATTTAAAAACTGGAGTAAGAGTAATGATAGAATCAATAACCGTACTAACTAATATGAATAGTTTGTTTGTAAACTTGCGGTGCGATTTATATAAGTTCAAACGGGTCCGAACTGAACACCTGCGGTGACCTTTCTTTTGAATGAGAGTCTACCGTGGTTCGGGCCCCCTTTGAATCATTCC
The DNA here is from genome assembly GCA_009392675.1 of SAR202 cluster bacterium. GTDB lineage: Bacteria > Chloroflexota > Dehalococcoidia > Lucifugimonadales > UBA826 > UBA11996. Next base: position 1,056 of record VFFY01000106.1, read on the forward strand.
AGGGGGAAGACTAGACGTCAAAATCAGGTTGGTTTGTGCTAATTAATCCATCTTTTCTCCAATCCATATAGTGAGTTTTTCAGAGACTTATCAGTCTTTAAAGAATCGAGATTTTCTTTTTTTATGGATAGGAATGCTTACCTTAATGTTCGGAATGAACATGCAGATGCTAGTTAGGAGCTACTTTGTTTACGAACTTGAGAATTCTGGGATGCTCCTTGGAATAGTTAATGCAGGTTCGGCTATACCTATGCTTACACTGGCGTTGGTTGGTGGTGTCATTGCTGATCGCCTTCACAAAAAACGAATAATTCAAGCCGGGCAGCTCTTGGCAGGTATCGTATCGCTGGTTGTTGCGATTTTAATTTTGACTGAGAATGTTACTTGGGTCCATTTGCTAATCGCATCAATTGTCCAAGGAGCAGTTTTCGCCTTTATGATGCCCGCTCGGCAAGCCTTAATTCCTCAAATGGTAGGACAGAAATTGATGTCAAATGCTGTGGCTCTGAACGCTGCTGCTATGAGTTTCAGCACTTTGGCCGCACCTACTGCAGCTGGATTACTTTATGAATTCATTGGCCCTGGCAAAGTTTACTTGCTGATAACAGTTCTCAATTTCTCTTCGATCATATTCACTATGCTGATAAAAAACAAAGGATACAGTGTGACCCCAAAGAACGGGTCAGCATCCGATTCCAATCGCCCTTCGGTTCTAATTAGCGATATGCTTCAGGGATTAAAATATGTTCGTAACAATTCCTTCATTTTGATACTTCTCGCTATTGCTTTATCTACGACTATTTTAGCTCAGCCCTTTAGATTTATAATGCCAATTTTCATAGTAGATATATATGGATTGAAAGCAGATTCGATGGGTTTACTGGTTTCTGTTATGGGGCTCGGGGCCCTAATGGGATCTATTTATATAGCCTCCCTTGGCAACAAATTGCGTGGGAAAGTGCTACTTATCAGTTCGTATTTGTCAGGATTTAGTCTCCTCTTGATTGCCGCTGTACCATTGTATTTATTTGCTGCATTAATAATGCTTCCTTTAGGCCTAGGTGATGCAGGTCGTCGGTCCGTTAACATGGCCCTGATAATGGAGGAGGCTGAGGAAGAATACCGCGGGCGGGTGATGAGTATATATATGCTGAATTGGGGTTTAATGCCTCTGGGAGTACTGCCAGCAGGGCTTATGGCAGATTGGGTAGGTGGACAAGGCTCAATTGCAGTGTTAGCGGTCCTGTTGATACTTTTCACGGTTTGGATAACTTTTAAACACCCAGAGATTAGGCGGTACCAATAAACGATAAAATAGGATATTCGATGATATCCTTACTAATTGCTGAAAATATTGTTAGATTTTTCAAGGTTGGACTATGAAGTTAATAGAAAATGTTGCTAGCGAATTAGGAATCTCACCGGATGATCTCGTTCCATATGGTGCCTACAAGGCAAAACTGTCTTTGTCTGCAATTAAGAAAGAGCGAAGAGGCAAGCTGGTGGTAGTTACTGGTATTACCCCCACTCCGGCTGGAGAAGGAAAAACCACCACCGTAGTTGGTTTAACGCAGGCGTTGGGTAAGATGAAAAAAAATGTTGTTGCAACACTGAGGGAACCTTCTCTTGGCCCTATATTTGGGATAAAGGGAGGCGGAACAGGAGGGGGAGCATCCAAAGTTGAGCCAGAAGATGAAGTGAATATCCATTTCACCGGTGACGCACATGCAGTAGGATCGGCTCACAATTTACTCGTTGCTTTGACTGATAATGTCGCTCAAAGAAATAAAATTAAGGGATTTTCACCGCTGGGTGTCACTATCAGAAGAGTGACAGACGTGGAAGAGAGGTCGCTTAGAAGTGTGCTGACAGGTCTCGGCGGGAAAGCAAATGCTCCGCTCCGTGAGACAGGATTTGACATTGTCACCGCTTCCGAAGTGATGGCAATTTTGGCGCTGTCATCAAGTTTAGAAGATCTCAGAGAAAGGTTGAGCAAGATAGTCGTTGGATATAAGGATGACGGTACTCCGGTACAAGCGGAAGAGATAAAAGCTGTTGGATCGATGATGTCTTTGTTGCGGTATGCTATTCAACCGAACATAGTACAAACTACCGAAGGTCAGCCGGTTTTCGTTCATACGGGTCCGTTCGGGAATATAGCTCATGGATGTTGTTCTGTGGTTTCAAACCAACTAGCCCTTGGTTATGCTGATTATGTCTTGACCGAAGCAGGGTTTGGAGCTGATTTGGGGTTTGAGAAGTTCATGCATATAAAGGCACGGCTAAATGACCTAGAGCCTTCTGCTGCAGTTATTGTGGCGTCTGTTAGGGCCCTTAAATCGCACGGTGGAGTTCCACTTCGCAGTTTGGATGCAGCTAACAAAGAAGCCCTGGTTAAGGGAATGTCTAATCTCAAACATCTAATTCGAGTGATAAAGAGTTTTAACCTACCCGTAGTTGTTGCGGTTAATAGTTTTCCTACGGATGACTCGAAAGAGACAGAACTAGTCAGATCCCTTTCAATAGAGGCTGGCGCTGAGCATGCTGTTGTATCTAAAGTTTATGAAGATGGAGGAGAGGGCGGCCTTGATCTAGCAGATGCTGTTATTAAAGCCGCCGACGACTCTCCGGATTCAATTTCCTATATGTATGAATTGTCTGATTCTTTAGAGGAAAAAATCTCATCTTTAGCCACCAAGGTTTATAACGCAAGTGGAGTTAATTACACTCCCGTCGCGAGGCGAGCTTTAAGACAATTTGAAGAGAATGGATGGGGAGGTCTTCCAATATGTATGGCAAAAACACACCTGTCACTCTCACACAACCGATCATTGAAAGGCCTTCCCTCTGGTTATGACTTTAGAGTGTCTGATGCAAGAGCATCCGTCGGTGCCGGATTCATATACCCGATCGCGGGAAGTATCATGACAATGCCAGGATTGCCTGGAGAACCTAGGTCACTAGATGTGGACCCTTCTGGTAACATTCTTGGGCTATAGAATTTAATCTGGGTTGGCAATGGCTTAATAGCTTGGTTAGACGAGGTTTTGATGGCTGATTTCTTCAATGTGATATCACCTCCGGATGCGATAGATTTGATGTCTGAAATGATATCTTCTGTTGGGTTTGAGACAGTCTACACGGAAGATGCTCTTGGTAGGACACTTGCGAAACGAGTCGTTAGTGAGGAGAATTCTCCATCTTTTAACAGATCTTCTATGGATGGCTATTCAGTAAGAGCTTCTGATACCTATGGGGCATCTGATGCACTTCCTGCATATCTTGAACTCGTGGGGGAAATACCTATGGGCAGCGAGGCATTTTTATCCTTGTCCCCTGGAGAGACTGCCACTGCTTATACAGGGGGGATGTTGGCGAATAATGCTGACGCGGTGGTAATGGTGGAACACACAAAAATAACACCTACCGGCCTCCTGGAAGTTTATAGACCTGTAGCATCGGGAGAGAACGTTATTATGGCCGGTGAAGACTTCCAAATTGGCGATTCCATACTGGCAGTTGGAAAAACAATTGGGCATGCGGAATTGGGAGCGTTAATGTCTTTAGGGATAACATCTATCCAAGCTTATCGGACCCCGAAAGTAGCAGTTATATCTTCAGGAGACGAATTAGTTCCACCCAAAGAAAAGTTAACGGGAGGGATGATCCGGGATATTAATCTGTACACAATTGGAGCACTAGTTGAAGGCCTTAGTGCCTTACCCACCTTGTTTCCTAGAGTTCCAGATGAATTTGATGAGTTATTGGATGTCGGAAAAAGGGCAATAGAAGTCTCTGACATGGTTGTTTTCACGGCAGGTAGTTCAATAAGTTCTAGAGATCTTACAGCACAAGTGATGAATAAAATGGGCTCCCCAGGGGTATTGATACATGGCTTATCTGTAAAACCTGGCAAACCTACAATTCTAGGATTTTCTGCTGGGAAGCCTATAATCGGTTTGCCGGGCAATCCGGTGTCTGCAATTACTATATTCAAGGCGGTTGTAGACCCTCTGTTACGGTTAATATCTGGTCAGAAAATATTTCCTGGTAACAAAATAGTTGAGGCTATTCTCAATTCTAATTTACCTTCAACTAGTGGTCGAACGGATTATGTCAGGATCCAGTTAAAAAATGAAAATGGTAAAACATTCGCTGTACCGGTACATGGAAAATCCAATCTAATTTCCACTATATTAGAGTCTGACGGATATGTTGAAATCGACTCTGAATCTTCCGGTGTATATAAAGACTCTCTTGTAGAGGTTTATTTAGATTAAATATAAAGGCTAACAATGTCGTCACAAGCCGATTTTGAGAGAAATTATTTTCTGAAAGATATTCCACTTCAGATTGCTCAGGACAAATACCAAAATCATTTACTGGATATCGGTGCCCTTTTGAAAAACAAGACCGAAGTAATTTCCATCAAAGATTCTGTTGGAAGAGTTTCTAGTCAAGCTGTCTTCGCCAAGATATCTTCGCCCCATGTGACCACTTCTGCGATGGATGGCGTCGCTATAAAATATGAATCTTCGTTGGGAGCGACAGAAACAAGACCGATTAAACTCATTGAGGGGCCCGCTTTCCTATGGGTCGATACTGGAGATCCTGTACCTGAAGGCTTCGACTCTGTGATCATGATTGAGGATCTGGAGAAATATTCTGCTAATGAAATCATTATTCGGAATCCTGTAGCCCCGTATCAGCATATTAGGAAGATTGCTGAAGATATTGCAGCCCCTGAATTGTTGTTACAACAGGGCGCCATAATTAGATCTTTAGACTTGGCTTGCCTTGGGGCGGCGGGCCTGTCAGATGTGAAAGTCAATATTCCGCCGAAGGTTTGCTTCATCCCGACTGGTACTGAATTAGTAAAAATTGGAGAAACTCCAGGACCAGGTCAGATAATTGAATTTAATTCCATTTTTCTATCGGCCCTAGTGGAAGATTGGGGAGCCGAAGCATCAGTGCTAAACCCGGTACCTGA
>VFFY01000107.1 GCA_009392675.1 SAR202 cluster bacterium
ACCACTCTAGCATTGTTAACGACTGGTTGGTATGCCATGAATAAACTTCAGTTTTATCAACTTAAAACCTATTCTATTCTCCAATTCAAATGCATTAGTATGTTTAGATGTTCTCACGTCTCTATTACGGTTGGTGGATAGTTTTAGGAGCTATCCTTTGTAATTTTGCATTCCTGAGTGTAAGCCAATCTTCCATTGGCGTATTCACTCTACCTATGGTGGACGATCTAGGCTGGAAAGTTTGGCAATATACGTTGGGACCCTCCATTGCAATTGGTACGGGAGCGTTCTCGAGTGTAGTAGTCGGTGGTATTCTTGATCGGAGAGGGCCCAAACTGCTGTTATTCACTGGGGCTTCCGTGAGTGCTGTGTGCCTGGTTCTGCTTGGGCTCCAGTCCAGTTTAATGGTTTATTTATTCTTATATTTAATCGCTGGATTCGTTGGATGGAATTTATTTAGTCCATTTGTTGTGAATTCTGCTGTTAATAAGTGGTTTATCAGGAAGAGGGGGTGGGCACTGGCGCTAGGTTCGTCGGGAATATCCCTAGGTAGCTTGGTGACGCCTCTGATATTGACTGGAGTTGTAGACAACTTTGGTTGGAGGACGGGGTATTTTTCCCTCTGTGTTCTTATACTTATTCTGGTTATCCCTGTAAGTTTCTTTATGCGTCGAACCCCAGAGGATCATGGCCTTTTACCTGACGGAATTGATGACTATGATGATCATGATTCGTCAGATATACCTGAATCTGAATTCCGACCTTTCAATCGCTCAGAAGCAATCAAAACCGGTAGTTTTTGGCTTCTAGTCTTTGGGTTCACTTTCATAGCGGCAGGGCTTGCTTGTGTGTTGATACATGCAATTCCGTTTTCTCAGGAGTCAGGTTTCGCCCGAACTGTCGGAGCAATTGGTATTTCAGTCAACGGCCTTGCCAATCTGTCGTCAAAACCAGTATGGGGGTTTGCAATGCAAAAATTTCACCCGAGATTTCTTGTGGTGGCAGCCTACACTATATCTTCAATCGGTGTTTCTTTAATGTTGGTATCGGGTCCAATTTCACTGATCCCGATGTTATTGGTGGGGTTTTTCCTATATGGATTTGGATTTGGAGGAACCATTCCTCTAAGTGAATCTTTGTGGGCACGATATTTTGGCCGGGCACATATAGGGTCCATAAGAGGTATAACACAACCAGTCAGAATACTTGGTACAGCTGTGGCCCCAGTATTGGTTGGGCTGTTGTTTGATATCACCGATACCTACCGACTAGGCTTTGTATTGGTGATCGGAGCTCTTCTTCTGGGGGCCATTTTGGTTTTCTTTTCACGAGAGCCTCAGATGACTGAATCGTGAGTAGCTTAGCGGCCGTATTGTTTTAACAACCAAGTATTCTTTAATTCGCTTCATGAGTTTGCAATATCGATCCAAGGTTTCGCACATTCCGGTTCATAAAGAAGGGCCCGATTGCAAACACCGCTACAAGAATTCCCCCGATTGCTACGGCAATGGGCACTCCTGTTGAGTCCTCCCCAATATATTTTGCTAATGAGCCTGCAAACATCCCCCCTAAGGGCATTATGCTCCATGTCATTCCATAGAATCCCATGACCCTTCCTCTCATATGATTTGGCACCATCATTTGCAGGGAGCTCATTATCGATATCATGTAGCAGGAACTACTTACACCGACGATAAAAAGAAGAATGAGCGCGACGTTATAATTTCCATATTGCATGGAAGATAGGGCAAAACCAGCTATTGAAATCCCAAAAAATAGGGATCCAAATATTATCAACAGTCCTTTTTGTTTGAAGTTTCCAGTTCTTCCAATAATCATGGTTGCTAATAAGGCGCCAACCCCGCTCAATCCCATTAAAATTCCTTGCCCATCTGCACCTACTTTGAGTATGTCTACTGCGAAAACGGGCATCATTGGTATATATGCCATACCAAAGAAACTGTTAAAGAACGTAATACAAATTAATATCAAAAACACATTATTTTTCCATATGAAACGAACACCTTCAAATAAATCATTTCCTTTCGATTCGATTCCCTTCGATGACGATTGAGCTTCAGACTCATCTTTTGGTATTTTCAGTGAGAGTACTACTGCAGCCATTGTAAAAAAACCCAGGGCTGAAATTAGAAAAGAAGTGGCTGTTCCAGTTAGAGCAATTATGATTCCTGCTATGGCTGGGGCTATTATTCTGGTCCCTGTCCAAATTGCTGAGTTCAGAGCAACAGCATTCATCATTACTGATCTATCAATTAGACTGGGATATAAAGCTTGTCTAGCAGGTTGGTCAAAAGCATTGATTGCTCCTGCAAGAAACGCTAACGCAATAACATGCCATGCTTGCACTATTCCGGCAAATGTCAATCCGGCCAATACCAATATGATTAGGCCATTTATTGTTTGGGTAATACCTATTAATTTTTTCCTATCTAATCGGTCTGCAACGACCCCTCCAAAAATATTTAAAACAATAGCGGGAAGCGCATTTGCCAGGCCCACATAGCCTAAATACAAAGGTGATTGCGTCAATTCGTGTATGATCCAGAATTGACTGAAATTTAACATTTGAAAACCAATAACTGATGCCAACGTACCGATCCAGTAGGCACGATATGCGGGGTAAGCCATTGCTGGCCCAAGTAACTTTTGGGATATTGCAGAAATCATTTATGTGTTGAAGTACTCGCTCCCATAGGATTCAAAGTGGGTAGCGCTAACCATGTAGTGTTGGGAGGCCGCATACATATCTCTAAAACACTGCTGAAGAGGATTATTTTTATTCAAAGCGGCACCGCCTGCATACTGAAAGGATTTTGTGACTATATCTAGGGATTCTTTTGTGACCCAAGAGCCAATGGCCCTGATTTTGGCTTGCTCTTTATCACTTAACTTTTCACCTGTTTGCGCGTATTGCCAGACTTCTCCAAATTCTTCGGTGGCTAAAGCATTCATCGCTCTTAATTTAAGATCAAGCTGAGCTATATCAGCTTGAAATATAGGGTTTGAGGATATAGGACTTTGTCCGGGTAAATTTCTAGACCTCGTTTGCGAAAAATGCGTAATTTCTACAAGAGCCCTTTTTGCTGTACCCAATGCTATTCCAGCATGACCGAATACCACAAAAGCGGGTCTCTTAATATTGTACAAAAATCCGCCGCGATTAGGGGTGTCGTCCCCGGCCCAGGTCATGTATTCAGGTATTATTGCTTTTTCAACAAAAAAATCATTGCTGCCACTGCCTCTTAAACCTGACACATCCCAATTTTCGATAATTTGCACCTGTTCTGTTTTTAAAATGGCTCGTATTTCAAATGGAACATCACTTTGGATTGCAGGTTTTACCTTTGCACCAGCCGTGACCCATCTGGAAGTTTTTATGCCACTTCCATATGGCCATTTGCCCGATATCTCAAAGAATCCGTCATCTGTCTTGTTGGCCTCACCGAAGGGCATTCCTACACCAACAATCATAGGATGAGTCCCCTGATCGAAAACCGCATCTATTCCTCTGTCTGGTAGGAATGCTCCTGCAGAACCTACATTGGTAGCAGAAACCATGGTGCACCATGCAGCAGACGTGTCTATAGCGGCAATTTCGGCTATTACCTTCATTTGAGTGACTGGATCTGCCTCAGCTCCACCCAATTCAAGGGGAAGTTTTAAGCCTAACAAACCTGCTTCAAGCAGAGCATCAGCGGTGGCTTGTGCCAGATGGCCCTGATCCTCCGATTCTAGGAAATGCGCCTCTATTTCACTTCGGGTACCATGTACCGCCTCAAGCAATGCTTGTCGCTTTTCAATCTGCTCTGTCGGCCAAGATATAGTCAAGGTTCCTATGCAGGGATCCTTGACTTAGCCTGAGCTATCAACGACTCTTCCGAATCTTGCAGATTGACAGGGTCTGCACATGGTTGTGGTACGGGAAAGCCCGTTCGATAATAGATTTCTATAGTGTTGCCCTCGGGGTCAAGCGCATACATACCGAAGGCGTTTCCATGGCTTACAGTTCGCTCTATACGAACTTTCTCGGATACAAAAATCTGATGAAAATCCTTTAATTCAGATAACTCATTTACATAAAATGAGATTTGTTGAACCAATTTGGAACCTTCAGGTACATCCCTTCCTTTCATCAACACGAACTCGTGATGTTCTTCCTCTGGATTCGAAGACATGAAAACGATGCCCCTTTCTTCAATTTCTTCATCGGTGATTTCGAGACCCATTACTCTGGAATAGAAATCGCGCATTTTTGAAAGATCGTGTGTGTATATACCAACATGCCCCAATCCTGCTATTGAAGGCATAGCTCCCCTCCTAATGTTTTATTGCATGACACTTATTATTTAGCTTAATGATATGCTAACGATCATTGTTTTGGAAACGGGTTTTTTGGGAAGGAGTGTAATAGCTATGAAACTGGCGTTTTTTAATGATTTTACTTTGGGAGTTGTTAAAGGGGATAAAATTGTAGATATATCCAAAGCAGTTCCTGTAGATGAGCATAATCATGCCCAGGGATTACTTAATAGGATTATAGAATCCTTCGATGATTACAGACCTGAAATCGAAAAATTAGTTGCTGCTGAGGATGGAGTGGACGTTGCTTCCGTAACTTTTAATTCGCCTGTTCCTAAGCCACACAACATTGTTTGCATGGCGGTTAATTACATGGAAGATGGTACTAGGGATGAGCCTGCTCCTATCAATGCTTTTCCAAAATCGCCAAACGCTGTACTGCCGGACGGAGGGACTATTGTTTTACCTGATGTACCGGCCACGATATTTGAACCTGAAGCTGAGTTGGCTTTGGTAATAGGGAAAAAGGCCACTAAAATTAAAGCTGAAGAGGCTTATGATTACATCTTTGGGTACATGAATTTTATAGACATGTCGGCTAGAGGGTTAACCAGCGGAGGTGGCGTGTTTTACCAAATGAAATCAAGAGATACTTTCGCTCCTATGGGCCCTTATTTAGTTACTGCTGACGAAATTAAAAATCCGCAAAATTTACAAATCAATCTACATGTGAATGGGGATCTGAAACAGAATTTTAATACTGATGATATGGCTCACAAAATACCTCGAGCCTTGGAGTGGATAACTTCAATACATACTTTAGAGCCAGGGGATGTGTTGGCTACAGGCACTAACCACAGAGGTTTAAGCCCTATTATGGACGGCGACACAGTAACTCTTGAGGCAGAAGGATTGGGTTTGCTGACCTTAAAAGTTCGAGATGATTTAAAAAGGGAGTGGGAGAGGGCAACTCGATTAGAAAGAGAAGAACAAGGTCACAGTGACACAGCGCCACAGATTAAAGGTAAGTATTCATAAGCGACCTTAAATCGACTTAGCATCTTCAATAGCCTTTGCAAATATTCTGAGAAGTTCATTGTTTGGCTTCCTCAGTATGGAAAGATTCATGGTCAGATGTAGAATGTTTTCTGACTTTGTATCGCTGTTGATGAAGACATTTTGAGATCGGAGCCTTTCGTATAATTTGGCCAGGTCTACATTTCGGTCAATTTCAACAGGGATGATGTTAGAACCATCCTCGTATTGCTTCACATTAATATTTGGTAATCCATCGAGAGATTCCAGTAATTCGACCGATTTTTCGTTTGCTAATTCTGCATCAGTTTGAAAAGTTTCAAGTCCGTTTAGAGCCAGTGCCGCCGCTAAAGAGGCAGACGGCAAACTACCGCCGAACATTCTTCTTACATGGTATAGGTTCTCACAAAATTCCTTTGACCCTGCCAGTACCGCTCCGTAAGGGGCTCCAAAATATTTCCACATTGATATATAAACAGTATCGAACAGGTTGCAATAGGCTTCCAAACTAATTTTAGTGACAACACTCGCTATCAAAAGGCGAGCTCCATCCAGATGAGTCGGGATTCCCTGTTGGTGACAGTAACCGGTTACATCTTTCATCGCCTCATATGGCATCACCCGTCCGTAACATCTCCTTACGGGGGTTTCAATAACCACTGCACCTACAGGGGTAGTCACTCTTCCACTAATTGATGTATTTAATGCTCCTTTTAGCTCATCCAAACCAAAATAAGGTTTGTTTGGGCCAAGAGGAATCAAATTTATTCCACTAAGTTGCTGGACCGCATCTCCACTATCTTGGTAAATATGGCTTTGTTCTGGAACAATGGCTCTTTTGTTGGATAAGCATAATTGCCTAATTGCCACGTGGTTGGCTAAAGTTCCGGTTGGAAAAAAGACAGAAGCTTCCTTTCCCAGTTTTTGCGCCATAGTTGTTTCTAATCTTTCCACCTCACCGCCAATAGAATAATTATCTTCCGATATTTTTTTAGATTCTGAAATATGGTTGAGACGGCTAATGAATTCAACGTTGTAAGACGGAGCATCATCACCATAAAAGAATACGGATTGTTCTTGAGGGTTGAGATTCTCGTTGTTAGTGGAATTCATACCAGGTATTCCCTTTTTGTATATTTTATTTGCCTTAGCAATTTGTCAGTGTTCTGAGTATATAATTTCCGTCACGGGAGCAAGTATGTTATTTCTAGTAGTTAGTTCACCAAATCCTGAAAGACCTTCTGAAGTAAAAGAACAAAGGCGAAAATATTGGCCGTGGGCTCAAGATAAATTAGACAAAGGTTTGGCGATAAGTTTTTATGCTCGCACCGGAAGGGGTGCTGTGGCCACATTTGATGTCGATTCCAACGAGGTGCTCCACCGCCTTCTTAACGAATGGTCGGAAATTGTTCCAGCCAAATTTGATATCTATCCGCTACTGGATCCGGAGTCAATAAAGTCTTTTTTGGATAGCTGACCGAAATATATGAGTTAATGATTTAACAGGAGGAACAATGCATCAAGGCATATATAAACTGGCTAATCCAAACGCTCTAGATACACCCGCAATGCTCACATATTCCCATATTGTGGAAGAAAATATCGATGAAATTATTCGCATTTGTGGTGAGCCAGAAAACGTTGTACCGCATGCGAAGACACATAAATCTTCTGATGTTTTGAATATTCAGTTGAATAGGGGAATAAAATCTTTTAAATGTGCGACGTTGAAGGAAGCTGAAGTAGTAGCAGGGTGTGGCGCAAGCGAAATCGTCATCGCATATCCCATGGTGCATCCGAGGAAATTAGAAAGGTTTTCCAACCTAATTAAATCGTTTCCAGGAATCGATTTCAGGGCCATAGCTAGCACTAAAGTGCATTTGAATCTTTTATCTGAAGTTTCCAAAGTAATAGATGGGGATATTGGCGTCTATATGGACCTTGATACAGGTATGCGCCGTACGGGAGTTCAGCCCGGTACAAACGCTAATGAATTCTACCAAAGCATTGATGCTACCGATGGGTTAAGCCCTATTGGTATCCATGTTTTTGATGGTGAGACTTTATATATTCCAAGTTTCAAAGAAAGGAGCCTTATGGTTAAAAGGAACATAGGGCTGATGGAGGAAATTTGGCGTGCTGCAAATACTAGTGGAATACAAGTTAAAGATAATCTTGCGGGGGGATCGTGGTCTTTTCAACACTATGCAGATAATCCCAATATTCGGCCAACACCTGGAACTTGGATTTACTGGGACACTCGAAATGCCGAAATGGAAGAATTAGGATTTCGCATAGCAAGTTTAATATTGGGCCAGATAGTTGATGAAGATGCTGAGATGGATACCGTCACTATTGATATAGGATCTAAATCCTGTTCTTCGGATCAACCCCTGCAACATAGATTTAAACTAGTTCAATACCCTGATACTGAGCTTGTTATTCAAAATGAGGAACATGCGGTTGTTAGGTTAAATGGAGCTCCACTGAATGTGGGTGATTTTGTCATTGCGGCGCCCGGACATGCTTGTACATTGACAGTTAAATTTCCTTATACAAATGTGGTGTCAAAAGATGGTGAGATAGTGGGTAGATATGTGCACGATGCAAGAGATAGAATTTAATTAAAGCCCCAATTTATTTGCTAATTCTTCATCTGTTGGTTCAACCAGGAATGTCCCGTCCGAAAAAATAATAGTGGGAACTCGTTGGTTACCATTATTTAATTCCTTAATATATTCCTGATACTCTGGCTCATCGTCTACATTAGTCCAGTCGTATTCTATTTGATTGCGGTCAAAAAATGTTTTAGCCCTAGTGCAATCTCCACACCAAGTCGTGCCATACATTTTGATTGAACTCATTTGTAACTCCTCTTAATCGGGCCCATATTCTAGGCGTTCTAATACTCTTTGAACAGGTATATACTGCCACTTAACCACTTATCTTACAGGGAGGTAGCAAAGATGGAAAAGGCTTTAGCAGGCATTAGAATTTTGGATTTAACCCAATATGAAGCTGGACCATCTTGCACTCAGGTGTTGGGTTGGTTAGGAGCCGATGTTATTAAAGTCGAGCAGCCCGGGAAGGGGGACCCTGGTCGATCTGTACAGCTTTCGGATACTAACAAGACTTCGCCGTATTTTTTAAATTTCAACAGTAATAAGCGAAGTGTAACTTTGGATCTCAAGAACGATAAGCACAAGGAAGTGTTTAGAGATCTAGTAACAAAATGTGATGTTTTGGTTGAAAATTTCGCTTCGGGGGTTTTGGAGAGATTAGGGTATACCTATAGCACTTTGTCCAATATCAATTCACAAATAATATTTGCAAGACTAAAAGGTTTTGGGACATACGGCCCTTATAGTAAATATAAAAGCTTTGATCCAGTAGCCCAGGCAGCAGGAGGGGCTATGGCGGTAACTGGTATACCGGGCGGGCCTCCTCTGAAGCCTGGTCCTAACATTGGAGATAGCGGCACTGGGTTGCATGGAGTGGTTGGAATATTAGCTGCCATCATACAAAGACAGAGTACGGGGAGGGGCCAGGTATTGGAGGTCTCAATGCAAGATGCCGTAGTTAGTTTGTCCAGAGCTTCGATGAGTTCATACAGCGATACCGGTGAGCCTCCTGCACGAAGGGGTCCCAGAACGCCGGGCCGAGCAGGCGCCGGTGTTTACAAGTGCGCCCCTGGTGGACCAGATGATTACGTTTATGTTTTGGCCATCTCTCAAAGGAGAAATATCTGGGAAGATTTCATGAATGCGATAGGTAGAGAAGATTTGTGCAATTCGGAAATTTTTGATGACCCTAATAAAAATTCAGAAGAAATAGACTCGGTTATCGAGGATTGGACAACAAAAAATACTAAGCAGGAGGCTATGTCAGTTTTGGGGGATGCAGGAATTCCCTGCGGAGCTGTTTTAAACGCCCGAGACATCTACAACAATGAACACCTACAGCAAAGGGATATGATAGTCGATATAGAGCATCCTGACAGGGGTGAATTCCAAGTGTTAGGGTGCCCTATTAAACTTTCAGACTCAGTTGCAGAAATAACTACACCGCCTTTGTTGGGGCAACACACAAAAGAAATTCTTTCTGAGGTTTTGGGTTATACCGAAGATCGAATTAATTCGGTTGTCGGTTAACGATTTACGAGGGTAATTCACCCATCTCCTGCAGAGTCTTTTTAACTATTTTGATGGATGAAACGGCCGCTGGTACCCCTGCGTAAGCGGAGGCATGTATCAAAAGACTGACTATCTCGTCGGGTGTGACGCCGTTGTTTATAGCACCTCTTGTGTGCAAGCCTATTTCACCTTCAGCACGGAGGGCGACCAAAACTGAGAGAGTTATAAGACTTTTTGTCTTCTTATCAAGAGGCCCTCTCGTCCATACTCCCCCCCATGCATTTTCAGTTATAAATTCCTGGAAAGGCCTATCAAAATCGGTTGCTCTGGCAAAAGATTCCTCCACATATTCTTCACCAAGGACTGATTTTCTCATTTCCAAACCCCGATCAAATTGGCTAGACATTTTTAATAGCTCCATTATTTAAAGTCGATTAGATTGCGTGGACGAAAGTATTTTCATATTAGCTGTCTTCTTTGATGAAGTCCGATATTCTTTCTGCCATAGTCATAACAGTAACGTTGATATTTGCCCTAACGCACTCTGGCATTATAGAGGCGTCAACGACTCTCAAATTTTTGATGCCGTGGACTTTTCCTGTTTGGTCAACCACAGAATTAGGATCAGATTTAGGCCCCATTTTGTTAGTGCAGGAGATATGGTGTCCTGTTGTGACCTCTTTCATTAACCAGGAGTCTAGCGATTTATCAAATTGTAAATCAGAGTCTAGCGGCGTTAATCGTTCCTCAATAAGAGATGACATGTCAGGATGATTTTCTAAACCCACTAACATTCTCACTCCGTCACGGAACCGTCTTCGATCTTCCTCCTCTGCTAGGTAATTGTAGTCAAGGTATGGCTGGTCTCTGTAATCACTTGAATTTAACTTTACTTCGCCTTTCCCTTTCGCCAAATTAATGCAGAGATTGGTTTGAATTCCTACGGGGCTGGATCTTAATCCACCTCTTTCTGGTCTGTCGCTCGCAACAGCCATCATATAAACAATCATATCGTTTTCAAGACTGGAGCCTTCGGCTGTATATCGAAGAGTCAACTGTATTCTTGGACCCAGTGAATCTAGCTCTACACCCGGCTTTGTTTTCCACGTGACATATACCATTGGATGGTCAGCTAGATTCTGGCCGACTGCTGGGGCATCATGGATTGTTTCAATTCCGTGGCTATTGAGATGATCTTTTGGTCCGATTCCGGAAAGCATGAGTATTTGAGGAGAAACCACCGCACCAGCACTAAGTATTATTTCTTTTCCTTCTAGAATGAAAGTCTCGTCTCCTGACACCACTTCCACTCCTATGGCTTTAGGCTCGATGCCTGAATTATCAAATATGATTTTCTTTACCAGTACTCCCGGACGTATTGTCAGATTTAACCTATGTCTGGATAACCCTAGATAGCCTATAGCTGTGGACCACCTTATTCCATTTGGATTGTTAAGCGGTAACGGTCCAACACCTGTCGTGCCTGGCGCATTGGCATCTTCGCAGGCGGGAAAACCTGCATCCAAACAAGCCTTTTCGAAAGCCTCACTCGCAGGAAGCCACTTGCCTCTTGGAAATCTATGACAAATTATTGGGCCGGTTGATCCGTGAAAATCTCCTGGGTCATCTTGGTATGTGGTATCGGTCTCCACCTTGTTGAAATATGGCACCAGTTGCTGGTAATTCCATAAATCATTGCCTATATCAGACCAATTGTCGTAGTCCTGAGGAATACCCCTAAGGAATATTTGGCCGTTGATTGCGCTCGAACCCCCGGTGACCTTTCCTCTTGGTACGGATATTTCCGCCTTGTCAGTTCCTCTTGCAATGTATTGCCAATTGTGGTCACTGGTGGATATTTCGGTTCCGGTAGCGTAGCCATATTTGACCTCCTCCGGGAGGCTATCTAGATCTGGGTAGTCGGGCCCAGCTTCGAGCAAAAGTACTGACTTATCTGGGTCTTCAGTTAATCGGGTAGCTAATATAGATCCGGCGGAACCTGCTCCGATTATGATTTTGTCGTATTTCATGCTGTGGCTATTCCTTAAGTTAAATTAGATTATTCACAATGTTAAAATTTATTCATCTATAAAGTTTTTAAGCGCGTCGGGGTCAACCTCCAAACCCAGACCAGGTTTTTCTGGCAGAGAAATAACCCCATTTTTCGGCAGTACTGGTTCCTTGTACAACCTAGAGACCTCTTCCGCTGGACCTGTGAACTCCTCCGAGAATTCGTGGGGTCGGACTGCATTGGTAACGGTGGAATAAAGATGAAGGCTGGCCATTGAATTTGCTCCAACACTTGGACTGTGCGGCATAACGACTTTGTTGTGAATCACCGCTAATTCATAGACACGTATCATTTCTGATAAACCACCAACGTTTAATACATCTGGTTGGAGTATGTCCGGGTTGCCAAGCTCTATAAGGTCCCGAAACCTCCACGACGATATTTCCTGTTCTCCTGTAGAAACTGAACAATCAAGAGCATCAACGACTTGCTTCAGGCCTGGGAAATCATATTGTGGAAGCGGTTCTTCAAAATGGGCTATTCCTAATTGTTCGAATCTTCTTCCTTGTTCAATTGCTGTGGGGACTGAATAGCCGCAATTGGCATCGAAGCTTAACGCGCAGTCATCGGGTAACCATTCGCGACATTTTTGAAAAATGGCCAAATCCTTTTTGGGATCTGAATCTTGTCGATAATCTCTCCAATCCATCCTTACCTTGAACGCTTTATAGCCCTTATCAAACCCCTCTTGTATCTCTTCCAACATTTCTTCAGGACTTTTGCTCCATCCATTGCCTCTGCTCCAATAAAGGGGAATGTCGGTTCTTCTGGCCCCACCTAGAAGCTGGTATATTGGTAAATTAGCTGACTTCCCAGCTATATCCCAAAGTGCCACATCAACCGAACCGACAATTTGTGAAGGAAAGCGTGTTGCTTGCTGTCCTTCGCCCAAGGTTAACAATTCCCATATCTTTCGAGGCCGGGTTGGGTCAGCTCCGACCAGTAGAGGCTTTATTAATTCTTCCAAATAAGCTCTTACAACTTTTAGATTTCTTCCTGCTTCGGAAATACCCGTTATACCTTCGTCAGTGTGGACTTGCAAAAGGAGACGGCCCGGCCTGCCGACAAAGCTTCTTGCATTATCTCCTTGAGGAGCTCGGATACGATTTACGGTAATATCAGTGATTTTCAAGTCAGCCTCCCATTTGTATATAGAATTTTTTATTAAGTTGGGGTCATTTCTTTTTTTTGATTAATAGAACTGCGGCCACAGTGGATAGTAAGCCAAAGGCTGAGCCGACAACGATCTTCAGAGGATGCTTTCTAGCTGATTTATACAATGGTATAAATTTGTTTCCTATGGCGGCGGAAGTCTTTTTTCCTACATCCAAAGTACTTTTTAAATAACTAACTTTTGAGCTTTTTGAATTCGGGCCAGAAATGCAGGTTGGAATGTTAATGGAACCGATAATCTTTCCCGCCGCTTGAGATAAAAATTCAGGATTGGAGGAAAATTCTTTCCAAATTGCCAATTCCATTCTGCTTCCTTTCTGCAAACCAGAGGATTCCTTAGGGTCCAAGGCTGCAAATTTTCGAAGCTTTAAGGCAATGGCATCAGGATTTCTAAATTTAGTAGGATCAGATGTAGTATGTGGATCTGTAAGATGCCTCAGATAGGTACTTAACTCTTTGGCTACAGTACTATTTTCCCGTACACGTCCGTGGTTCATATACGTGTGAAGCGCCAGGATTGTTTCCTCTCTGCTCCATGGGGGTATTCTTACCATGTTTTTGTCCTCACTTGTTATATGGATTTGAAACTTACATAAAGATCAAAAATTCTGCAAATTTAAAGGGTGGATTTTATTAGGTTATACTTCATGGAAGAAATAAAATTCATAAATGAGTTTAAGAGTCATAGACGAGACACCCAAAATTCTAACTTCCTCAAATGATCTAGAGAAGATCATTGAGGATTCATTGTCTAACCGTTATGTAAGCATTGATATCGAAGGAAACGGTTTTTTCAGGTATCCGGAATTTGTATGTTTGATTCAACTTTGTGTAGGTGAAGATATATACCTTGTTGATCCACTAGCAATAGATGATTTATCTTCTTTGGGTAAGATTCTCGATAACGATAAAATTGTCAAAATCCTTCATGCCGGTGATTATGATATTCGTAGCCTGAATAGAGATTATGATTTTTCATTCCGTAATGTGTTCGATACCAGCTTGGCTGCTGCCCTCCTAGGATCAAAAAAACTGGGTCTCGATTCAGTTTTGAAAGAATATATCGATGCTGATGTGACCAAAGATAAAAAGCTTCAGAGGAGCGATTGGAGTATACGGCCCCTTAGCAAAGAGGCTAGAAAGTATGCGGCGGATGACGTCAGGTATTTATTCAGGGCTATGGAGGTTATGACAAACAAACTCCAAAACCTGGGACGAATTTCATGGTTGGAAGAGGAATGTGAGAGATTACAACTTGTAAAGTTCAATCCAAGAGATGAGGACGCCGCCTTTTTGGACGTTAAAGGTAGTAAAAACCTAGATGGTAAGGCTTTATCAGTGTTGCAATCCTTATATTCCGTCCGAGAAGATGAGGCTATAGGTCGAGATCGTCCCCCTTTCAAAATTGTAGGAGACTCAGTGTTAGTGGCTATTGCTAGGGAACCTTACTCCAATTATTCAGAGATCAAGGGTATTGGTATGTGGGGTCGTCCTGAAGTGTCGAAACGGATTAGAAAAATAGTGATAGAAGCCCTCAATAAGCCTCCAGTCGAACGACCTCGCAGGCAAAACACAAGAACAAATGTGATGTCGAATAAAGAAAGAGAAAAGGCTAATACCAGGTTGAAAGAGTTAAAGGAATGGAGGAAGACGCTGGCGGAGGGTATTGGTATAGATCCTAGTCTTTTGTGGCCAACTATTAGTCTTGACAGACTCTCTAAAGATCCAAGTAGGTTTAAGGAAGAGATTTCAGAACCTCGATTAAGGAAATGGCAATATCTAGAATTCGGAAAAGAATTAGAAGATAAATTAGCCTGTTTGCAGTAGCCTACGGCACCATTAACTAAGAGGTATACTCATGGAATTTTTAGTCCCGTGGTGGTTATTACTTATTTTATCGGGGTGTTTATTTTTCGTTACCAGTATGTGCTTTAAACTTAAATCTGCAGTCTCAGAGCTGAAATCACGGATAAGAAGCCAGTCCACCCGATACGGACAAATAACTGAACAGTTTTTACCCTTAGTTGAAGCTTACCCATGGGATAGCAAACAATTTAGATTTCTCGGCAGCCCAATCGATGGCATACAGTTTGAAGAAGACAAGATAATTTTGGTGGAATTCAAGTCTTCTTCCAGTCAGATGTCTGGCAAGCAAAGAAAAATAAAAGAATTGGTTGAACAAGGGAAAGTCGAATTTGAATTGATAAGAGTAGGATAAAAAGTACAAAAGGTTTCATTGATATGAGCAATTTATTTACTCCAATCACTATAAGAGGGGAAAAAATACGGAATAGGCTTTTCGTAGCCCCGATGTGTCAATATTCGGCTAATAATGAAGATGGCATAGCAACAGATTGGCATATGGTTCATTTAGGGACTAGGGCTGTAGGGGGTGCTGGACTTGTTATGGCTGAGGCGACAGCAATATCTCCGGAGGGAAGAATATCACCGCAAGATTTGGGTATTTGGTCTGATGAACAGGCTTCTGTGTTGCAGCCGATAGCCAGTTTTATTGATTCGCAAGGGGCAACTCCTTCCATCCAACTGGCCCATGCAGGTAGGAAGGCATCACACAAAAGGCCCTGGGAAGGTGGCGATGTTTTACCAAAAGAGGATGGTGGATGGGACATAGTGGGGCCTAGTTCGCTTGAATTTGATGAAGGGTGGGTTGTCCCTGATGAACTGACAATGGTGGATATAGATTCAGTCGTTTCAGACTTCTCCATATCTGCCGTTAGGGCTGTTGAAGCGGGATTTAGAGTGTTGGAATTACATTTAGCCCATGGCTACTTGGCTTGTGAATTCATGTCACCGCTATCTAATAATAGGAGAGACAGCTACGGGGGAACCTTGAGGAACAGGTGTCGATTACCCATAGATATTGTCTCAGCAGTGAGAAAGGCTATTCCAGAGGCTATGCCGTTATTGGTTCGCATATCTGCAACGGAATATATGTTAGATGGGTGGTCACTTGAAGATTCTATAGAGCTCTCAGGCTGGTTAAAGGAGGAGGGTGTAGATATGATAGATTGTTCCTCAGGTGGAAATTCACCGTCTCAAAATTTGGATGCATTTCCTGGTTATCAGGTACCGTTTGCAGCTGCCATAAAAAGAGAGGTTGGGATATTAACTGGAGCAGTTGGATTGATTACTGACGCTTCTCAAGCCGAGCAAACTCTGAGAAATGGAGAGGCAGATGTTATTTTTCTGGGAAGAGAACTACTTAGGAATCCTTACTGGCCGTTGAACGCGCAGGTTGAGTTGGATGCTCAAGATTCTGTATGGCCACCTCAGTATGTGAGGGCGAGGCGGTAGATAATAAATATAGATTTATTTAAGCCAGTTTCGGATCAAAAAAATACCGATTCCAATTACGAAGCCAGCGGCTGTAAGTGCAACATTTCCTGTTATGAGTCCTCCAGTAACGAGTCCCAATGACACAGAAAATACGCCAACAAGAATAAACCAACCCTTACTCATAGAATATTTTCCTTTGTATTAATTGACCTTAACGTTTATCTTAACCGGTAAGAGGACATTACAAATAGATTGTTTTAGGGCAGTCTTTATTAGGTATATTAAGGAGTAGTCATGGATACGGAAATTTTGCGATTAGCGAACCTAACAGCGGATCTTCTGATTGAATCTAATCAAACTATTGGAATTGCTGAATCTTCTTCTGGTGGTTTAATTTCAGCGTATTTGCTGGCTATACCAGGGGCTTCTAAATATTTTATGGGTGGATCTGTAATATATACCAGAGTAGCTCAACTCAATTTATTAGGGGTAAATGATGAACAGATGGAAGGATTGAGAGCTTCAACAGAGGAATATGCTTCCCTAAATGCCAGAACGATACGGGAATTGCTCGGTACTACATGGGGGTTGAGTGAAACCGGAGCCACAGGTCCTACAGGGAACCGGTATGGAGATTCTGCTGGTCATTCTTGTATTGGTGTTTCAGGTCCTTTGTCTCGCACCAAAACTTTGGAAACCGGAATCGAACAAAGAGAGGGAAATATGGGTTCTTTTACCAAAGCATCGTTGGAGTTTCTAATAGAGTGCTTAGAAAAGAATCGTTAAAAATTTCGGTGTGATCTGATACAGCTATAGTCAACATTTCGCACCTATTCTTTATTTTTGGGCCATGAAATTTCTTTCGGGAGTTCCCATAGCCTTCAAGGCAAAGATTCCTATTGCCATAACGACCACAGTTCCGTAGAAGATGGGGCGATAGCTATCAAGATTATCGTAGGATAAACCAGCTAGCAAAGGGCCGACAGCGAATGATACAGCGGTACCGTATCCTGCTACTCCCATGATACTAGCAAAACTTTTCAGGCCGAAATAATCCTGCACAATCATGTTCGTAAGTGTTCCAAACGCTCCCATGCAAAGACCCCACAGTGGGGAACAAACCCAGATAATGCCGGGAACAGTGGGATTCACTGACAGTAGGAGTGCAACAGATAACCCCAGAAAAGATACCATCATTGCATATCGAGCGGTTATTTTTTCACCTAGGATGCCGAATACTACTTTCCCCCCCATTCCTGCAAGTGCCAAAATGCTCATAGCTGTCGCGGCTGTAGTGGAATTTACACCTTCATTAACATAATGAGAAATAAGCTGAGGTAATAAAGAGGCAAAGGGTGTAGCTCCCACGAGAAATATATATAGAAGTATATAAAGGGTCTTTGATCGTGCTGCCTCCGATATGGACATTCCTGGTAGTTTTGCCGG
>VFFY01000108.1 GCA_009392675.1 SAR202 cluster bacterium
AGACCTTTGCCTAATAAGCGAGCTGAAAAATTATTTACCAATAGAAAGGTTAACGATAAAAATAACGGAAGGATTTCCGTTGATAGTTTTAGTGATATATAAAGAAAATATTTTGGAAATTGAGAATGCGGGGATTTGAAAAATGGTAGATTATAAAGCGTGCCCAAAGTGCCGCGGTGATATGCACACCCGGAGAGACACCTTTGGAGATTTTAAAGAATGTATCCAATGTGGCTTAATGCAAGATCTTGAACTTGAACAGAAATCAGATACATTGGATGTATCTGACGGCCCTAAAAACAAAGCAGGGAAAGCCGCTTGATTTTTAGTATTTAGTTAGTCAGTATTTTCGGTACCTTTAAAGCTACGGCACCAGTACAAAAAAGTTGGATGTTTGGTGGACTATTGAGTCTACAACAGGGCAACATGGTGTAGACGGCCGCTTCTTTGATATTGACTGGCTACCACTATGTTTATAGAATCAGTTATCTAAAAGCGTTTCCAACAAATGGTTACGTACCATATTGGTTTGGTGGAAGTTAGATTACGATACATGTAGATGATGGGAGGTCTAAATGACAACAACTCAAAGCCCGGCCCCACTTTCCATAATGATAAGTGAGGAGGCGGCTCACCACGTCAAGGAATTCTCTGCTGCTGAAGGAAACCCGGACGCTGATTTGCGTGTAGGGGTAAAAGGTGGCGGCTGTTCCGGACTCACCTATATGTTAGAAATAGTGAGTGATGGCCCAAGAGAAACCGATAAAGTGATCGATGAGAATGGTGTTCGGCTTTTTGTTGATAAGAAGTCGTATGTCTTTTTAGCTGGGACGATACTCGAATATTCTGGGGGACTCAACGGAAAAGGGTTTGTATTCAATAACCCCAATGCTAAAACAACCTGTGGTTGTGGCACTTCGTTTAGTGTTTAGGTAACACTTTATTTGATTGAAAAATCTGTTTTTGTAGATCTAAGTGATTATTTCAGCAGGATAGATATGTACGGGGAAGATTCAATAGATCTCCTGGATAGATTGTCCACCAATAAACTTGATGATCTCACAGACCCATTTATGGGTATGCACTCTGTCCTTACCACCAATAAAGGGCGAATAATTGATCTTCTCAGTGTGAACCGCTTACCTGATAAAGTTCTATTGATGACGGCTGGTGAATCTAAAAACAAAGTCATTGATTGGATAGAGTTTTACACAATTATGGAAGACGTTACACTCAAAGATGTCTCGACAGAAACCTGTCACTTTAGGTTAATTGGTGATAGCTGGGAGGATCTTTTTCCAACAATGACTGATCTATCCATCCACAATTCTTTCATTTGGGAATTTGAAGGGGAATCTTTTATAGCAATAAAAGAGGAGATGTCTTCCTTTCCATGTGTTGATGTTATAGGTACAGCGGATGTAAAAAATAAATTAAACCAGGTATTTTCCACCAAGTGCAAGAGTCTTACTCTAGAAGAATTCACACAGCTGAGATTGGAGCTTGGAATTCCAGCGTTTGGGTACGAATTGACAGAAGATTTTAATCCGCTGGAGGCAGGCCTAATATCCCATATTAACTTTAACAAAGGGTGCTACATAGGACAGGAAGTGGTAGCTAGATTAAACACTTATGACAAGGTGCAACGCAAACTAGTTAGATTGTCTTGGGAAGGCATTCCAGCTGAAAAAGACATCACCTACGATGGCCATTTGGTGGGAGTTATAACCTCGGCGATGAATGGCGCTGGATTAGGATTCGTTCGTAACTCTCATGCGGAACTGAGTAGGGAGTTGGAGTGCGGCAATCAAAAGGTTATCGTGACCGAAATATTGGCAGAATAGCTATGAATCAGTGCTTGATAGCGGTGCCAGTAAGGTAACACCACCATCAACTATTATGATCTGACCTCTTACCATCAAAGCGTCCTCACTGCATAAAAAAGCGGTGACTTTGGCAATGTCTTTACCTGTTATTACCCTTCCTGCAAGAGTGTTTTTCGCCGATGTCACCATATCTTGCTTATTTGGGAATGATTCGAAGGCACCAGTTTCCACATATCCCCCTGATACCGCATTGACATTAATATCTTTTGGAGCCAATTCTACAGCTAGGTATCTGGTTAGTGATTCTAGAGCTGCTTTCGATGTCCCCACAGAGAGGTAATATGGTAGAACCTTTCTGGAGCCTTCAGAAGTGATGTTCACTATAGAACCACCATTTGGCATTAATCTGGCTGCCTCTATTGAACATAGCCATGGGGCCCGAGCATTTATATTCATTGCCCAGTCCCAGTGTTTTGTCGTTAATTCGTCTGCGCTTCTCTGCACCCCAGAGGCGGCATTATTTATTAAAACATCAATAGAACTAAATTCTTGAGCCACTGATTGAAACATGGTTGCAATTTGGTCAGGCTCTGCAAGGTGGGCCCGCAATTTAAGGCATCTCACTCCCAGATTTTCTATTTCACGTTGAGCCTGTTCAGCAGCATCGTGGTTTCTGAAATAATTAAATGCGATATGGTATCCCAAGTTGCCAAATTCCATAGCAATAGCCTTGCCTATACCCCTTGAGCCACCAGTTATCAGGGCCACTTTGTTCTTAATATTAGCCATTAAAATATTCCAGGCTTTGTTCGTTAGATAGCCATGCCCCCATCAACACTTATTATTTGACCCGTTATGTATTTTGCTTTTTCACTTGCTAGGTACGCGATCATATGAGCGATATCATCTACTTCCCCAAAATGAGCCATCGGTATCCAAGTCATAATGGTGTCTTTTTGTTTGTCTGATAGCACAGCGACAGTATCAGTGTGGATGTATCCGGGGGTTACCGTGTTAACGGTTATGTTTCTGGTAGCGACTTCCTTAGCGAGAGCAAATGTAAAACCGTTAATTGCGGCTTTCGAAGCGGTATAATTGGTTTGGCCTATATTTCCTCGCAGACCGACTACGGAACCGATATTTATGATTCTTCCCCATCTGGATCTCACCATCGTTCTAAGGACAGCTCTACTGCAATAAAACGTACCGTTGAGATTTGTATTTATTACTCTAGACCATGCCTCATCTGACATTCTTAATAGCAATCCATCGTCAATGATGCCTGCATTGTTTACCAATATGTCAATCTGGCCTAATTGGTCCGTGATATCTTCTACCATTTTTGTTACTTGACCTAAATTTCCTACATCTGCTTGATAGGATATGGATTCCACTCCGAAATCCTTCAAATGGTTAGCGGTGTCATCGGCCTCTTTTTGGGAAGAATTGTAGTTTACTGCAATGTTGGCCCCCATCTCAGCTAATCTTAATGCTGCGGCTTTGCCGATCCCTTTGGCTGCCCCTGTCACTAGGGCTGTTTTTCCTTTGAGTTCAGACACTTTTACTCCTACAGATTTATTTAGGTAATCGTTTCATTGATTTAATCGTCCACAGTGGACATAACCATGGATACTTCTTTATTCATTTCTTCGATTAAATGTGTGTCCACACACATTTTTGCCAACCCTACAGCCCTTTCTATTGTTCCAGCTGAAGCGTTCCCGTGTCCGATTATACTCACACCATTGACCCCGAAAACCGGGCCACCACCTCCTGCATCAACCACGTTATTTTTTTTGTGGAGGTCTGCCATGAGGGAGTTGAGATGATCATCGGGTATTTTCCCCTTTAAGAGCTCGCTTAACTGGGTCGCGAATCCTTTTCCAAGTCCTTCTACCAGTTTCAGGACCACATTTCCGACGAATCCGTCACAGATTACGACATCTGCCTTTCCTGTGACCAAGTCATTTCCCTCAATGTTCCCGATGAAATTTAAGCCACTTTTCTTAAATAGCATGGAGGCTTCTTTGGATTGGACATTACCTTTCCCTTCTTCGCTTCCCACACTCAGTAAACCTAATTTAGGGTTTTTAACTCCGACAAGTAGTTTGCTAAACACAGACCCCAGCACCCCGAATCCCAATAGCTGAGATGGTTTGCAATCAAGGTTGGAGCCTAAGTCAAGAATAGTTTGATTTGGGGCAGATCCAACAATAGGGCCACCGATGGCTGGCCTTTCGATACCCTTTATAGTGCCCAACAAAACCACAGCTGCAGCCATTGTTCCCCCTGTGGATCCCATAGATATAACGGCATCCGCGGTCTTATTCTTTACTAAATTAGTAGCTACTAAGATCGATGCTGTGGGTTTTTGGCGTAAAGCTAAAGCTGGTGGTTCATTATCTTCTATCTTTCCCTCTGAAGGTACAAAATGTACGGGAAGGTCTCCAATTTCGTGCTTTGCTAGCTCTTTTTGGACGAGGTCGCTATCACCAACAATAAAAACTTCTGCTAAACCACTTTTGGCGGCTTGGACTGCGGCTTCTACCGGTACAGATGGGGCCTTATCTCCGCCCATCGCATCTATTGCGACCTTCAATAATTGATTCTGAGTCTCTGGCAAATTTAGTCTCCTAGTCACCGTCTGATCCTGATTTATCTACTGTCACTGAAGTCTCACCCGATATGATGATCTCACCATCTTGTCTGATTATTACTACTGAGCATGTTATGTGACTACTGTTGGTTGTGTCTTCTAATTTCGTAACCTGACCGGAAGTTTGGATTTCATCCCCTGGGTATACCGGTGATCTGAATCTCATTTTCATTTTGCCTGTGCTATACCAGGCTGTACCGAAGCTTTCAGCCATTAATTCTGAAATCGTAGCTGCTGCCATCATACCGTGACCAATATTACGACCGAATTGGGATTTTTTGCCGAATTCCTCGTCGATATGAATGGGATTATAGTCACCAGAAGCATCCGCATACATGCGAATTTGGTCCATTGACATCATTTTCCTGATAGGTATTAGGTCTGCCCCTATTTTCAAATTTTTCGTCCTTTGTTGCTTTATGCAGGAAGCATAATTGTGCTTTTGCCTTCCATTACTGAATGTCCTGAAGAGTTCAAAACCGTCAAGTTTACTACCATGAACCTCCATTCCTTCCGTACATTATTGGAGGCAAGGGAGGCAATACATCTTAGGGTCTCACCAACTTGTACAGAATTTTTGAACCCCATTTCTTGTCCAACATGTAAGGTTCCACCAGGTATCTGTAAGTCATTAACAACTCCCCTTAGGCTTAAAGCTGCAATCGCCATGGGCGGCGATAGTTCAATGCCCGATTCATTAAATTCACGTTTCGATTGATCTTGTACCGCTTCTAGATATAGATCGACTTCCTTTTTGCTTAGAGTATATGTTTGGTCTGATATCTCATTTCCGGTTTTTAGTAGAGAATAATCTAAAGGCAACAACTGCTCACAAGTACTTAATTTAGTCCAAAATTCAGGTAAATGAAATCGTGGCTCACCGCTATCTAACGAACCCTTCTAAAGCAATTATATAGCCAGCCAGCCAATATTTGTTTACCCATCTTCTAGGGTAAGGTGCTTCGAGAAGATAGCATAAATTTTTGAAACATGGATGAATCCGATCGAATCAAATAGAATTCTAGGCAGTTCCGTAAGGAGTTTTATTATTTGATTGATATAGAGTTGATTAGAGAAAAGCCTGAATTTGTTATCCAGTCATTTAAAAGGCGAGGAAAAGAATTTCCACTTGCTGAGATAAGTGACCTCGATCAAAGACGTAGAGCTGCTATAGCCGAGATGGATTCTTTAAGGTCTAGGCGTAATGTGGTCTCGAAAGATTTAGGGCGGTCTAAAGATAAACCAGCTGAGTTAATAGAAGAAATGAGGAACGTGGGATCCCAGATCAAAGATCTAGAGGAGAAAGAAAGGGCGATAAGCGGGAGGTTGAAGCAAGTAATGCTTGATGTGCCTAATCTCCCGAATGAATCTTCACCAGATGGCCCTGATGAAAATAGCAATGTTGTTATTCGAACCGTCGGTGGCATCCCTAAATTTGATTTCAACCCCAAGCCTCACTGGGAGATAGGTGAAAATCTGGGGATAATTGATTTTCAAAGGGGAGTTAAATTAGCCAAAACCCGATTCTATTTACTTAAGGGTCAGGGAGCTCGCCTTCAGAGGGCTCTTATATCTTGGATGTTGGACTTACACACCGAGAAACATGGATATAGTGAATTGTATTTGCCTTATATGGTGAATAGGGACACGGTCACAGCTTCTAGTCATTTGCCTCACTTTGAGGAAAACATGTACCACGACGCTGAAGATGATTTGTTCATGATACCGACTGCTGAAGCTCCGGTAACCGGCATGTTTAGAGATGAAATTTTGGATGCAGAAACTTTACCCTTAAAATTTGTATCTCATACGCCTTGTTGGCGAAGAGAGAAGTTTTCTGCAGGGAGAGATACCCGTGGGATAAAGAGAGTGCATCAATTTGACAAGGTTGAAATGTATAAATTTGTTGAACCAGATAAATCTTATGAGGAGCTCGAATTACTTTTAAACGATGCGGAAGAAGTTTGCGTTGAATTAGGTATTCCACATAGGGTTCTAGAATTATGCACTGGAGATCTCGGTTTCGCGGCAGCTAAAAGCTATGATGTAGAGATGTGGGGGCCAGGTGCCCAGGAGTGGCTGGAAGTGTCCTCTTGCTCCAATTGCACCGACTTTCAGTCTAGGAGAGCAGCTATTCGCTACAAACCCTCAGAAAACTCTCGGCCAAAGTTGGTACACACTTTGAATGGTTCAGGGCTTGCAGTACCTCGGGTCATGATTGCTATTCTTGAGAATTATCAACTGCCTGATGGAACTGTAAAAATACCGGAGGCTCTTAAACCCTACGTTGGATTCGACCTCATGACTGGTGACTGAGAGCAATATTGTCAGTAATAATTACATTTAAGGAGAAATAAGTATGTACGTAACACGACAGGAAGACGTTGATCCTCAAGAAGCAGGAGATGCCCCTCTTTTTTATGGTGGCAGAGTGACAAGACAGCCTCTTGTCGGCCGTACTGAATCCGAGGATTATAACTTCGGGATTATTTCTTTTTTCGCAGGCGCAAAAAACTATTTCCACACACACACTAGTGATCAAATATTGTTTGCGACGAAGGGACTCGGAATAGTAGCCAATGAATTAGAAGAGGTTCAAATGGGAACTGGAGACACCGCTTTTATTCCGGCTGGTGAAAAGCATTGGCATGGAGCCGTAGATGGACATGACTTCTCTCATATTTCATTAACACGCCCGGGTAGCGTAACTGAGATGTTTAAGCCTGAATCTTAGTGTTAGGAGCTACTGAATTCATACCGGCTGCCGACACTGTTCTGTATTATTGAACTTGGTAATTCCTTCACAAGGGACAAAATTGCCTTCTGACCTGTGCAGTGGGCAGGCACCAACCAGTCTGGGTTTAAAGCTTTCAGATCAGTTATAGTATTTTGTATAGTGGCTGTATCTAGTCCATCCGGTAAATGAAAACCTCCTATGACTGCATGGATTTTGTCTTCTGCCGTCAATTTTTTTGCATAATTGCAAATATTAACGATTCCGGAATGACCACATCCAGTCACTATTATTAATCCCTTACCTCTAATATTAGCTATCAGAGCTTGATCGTCTAAGGTAAGCGGATCTGGGTGCCATGAACCCTCATTAAATACTTCTTGTCCTGCCAGGCCCTTTTCATAATTGGTGATCCGATCTACCTCTCCTGTTATGAGTAATGAATTGTTTAATAAAAAGGACGGAAGACGTGATTCCTCTATCACATCGAGTCCACCTTCTTGTAGGGCAAATTTGCTGGCGGTCGGTAAAATACGAGGGGTTTTACCGGGAAGCCTGATTCTTCTTTTGTTCCAAAATTCGGGATGGATTATTATCGGTGTGTTTTGTGAACCTAAATCATTCAAAATTCCATCAATTCCCACCGTGTGATCAAAATGACCATGACTAAAGACAATTGCCTCTGCATCCCTAGGCGATATCCCCAATATCCTCATATTTTCTGAGACGCCTGTTGGTGATACTCCGGCATCAAATAGTATGGAATGTTGACCACCATTATTTTGAATTGTCACCCAGGCTGAAAAACCATGCTCAGCTCTAAGTTGTGATTTAACAAAACCGTCTTCCATTAAAGGAGCAGCAACTTCTACTTCGATTGAAGGTCTTTTGACGGGCCCCGAGTTGTTTAAAAGACTGCTAACGTGATTATCCATCAATACAGTTACAGATAACTGATCTATGGCTGCAGGAGATATTTTAAGCATGGGCCAGATAACCCCCAGTAATCCAATTGTTTTATGAATTTACGGCGTAGTTTAATATGCGATTAAAAGCCGATATTTTCCCTTGTTGCGTTAATGTGCTTGATATCACTAGAATGTGCTCTATTCTAAGCCAAAAGAAACTTATGGTCAGAAATATGATCGGAAAATTGGAGAGTGTGATAAATGTTTGCCGCAAGAATAACAAGTCCTAAGAAAATTGAAATAGAGGATATAGAGACTCCGAGCATAAAAGAAGGACAATGTTTAATAAAATTGGAGAGGTGGTCGGTTTGTGGGAGTGACATTAGACATGCTTATGGTCCAGTGATGCCAGAAGAAGAATATCCTATGAGGCATGGAGGTGCCTGTCATGAATGTGCAGGTACCATAGTTGAAAGCAAGTCCGATAAATTCAAAGTGGGTCAGAGGGTAATAGTCCTACCTAGCCAAGACGGGCCAGGCGGCCTGGTTGAATACTACCCGGGTGATGAAAGCAGGATGGCTCTTGTACCTGATCATGGTGATTTAGGTGAATGGATTCTTTGCCAGCCGTCAGGGACAGTTTTATATTCATGCCAGCAAATGGGCACTATATTGGGTAAAGATGTTGTTGTAATGGGTCAAGGCAGTATTGGCCTATCCTTCACGGCTATCGTTGCGAGAGCTGGTGCAAGGAGAGTTATCGCAGTAGACCCACTGGATTACCGATTAGAGTGGGGTAAGAAGTTTGGTGCCACTCACACCATAAATCCTGATAGGGATAATGTGGATGAAGCGCTTGCTGAAATCACAGATGGCAAACTTGCTGATATATCTGTTGAAGCCTCTGGTTATCCTGACGGCTTGAATGCAGCCATTAGAGGTGCGACTAAACATGGGAAGGTGATAATTTTTGGGATTCAGGAAGGTCCACGAGGAAAAACCACTGAAATAGATACTCAATACCTACTACGGAATGCCCCGACCATCATTCCGACCTCAGGAGCAGGAAGTGGCGATGCTATAGGACATATAGAGAGGATGATTGAATTAAAGGACCGAGGTTGGTGGAATCCGGGGGAGATGAAAACGCATGACACAAATTTCTCAGACGTCAACGATGCTTACGACCAGTATGAACAATACCAAGACAATATTATTAAAGTTGTGATGAACAACGAGTAAGTTTTATTTGGTACTGAAGAAGGGGGAGACTAGTATGTCTCCCCCTTTTTTTTATCCATATTTATCCGAAAATTAGGTAAAACAGGAGTATCACCATGAAAATCACATCAGTAAAGGCTGTACCTGCTTCACACCACCACTAGAGCAGGTGTTTCTGTTTCTAGGAATTATGTTTTCGTAAAAATAGAAACAGATGAAGGTTTGACAGGGTGAGGAGAAGCCACTTGCGGACCTTTAAGCGTGGCTACGATGGTTGATGAATTTGGTGAAGTTATTAATGGTCAGAATCCTATGGAGATCGAGAA
>VFFY01000109.1 GCA_009392675.1 SAR202 cluster bacterium
AGGGCCGTCTTGGCCAAAGGCAGTCAACGAGGTCATCACTAATTCTTTGGCTTTTTTTAATACTTCATAACCTAAACCTAGTGATTCCAGAAAACCTGGTTTTCTGTCTTCCAGAAACACATCCGCCTTTTTAAGTAGTTTTTTTACTATAGCTATGCCTTTTGGAGACTCTAAATCAACGGTAAGGCTTTCCTTGGAGGTGTTTCTAGCCCAAAAATAAAGGCTGGAATTGGGATCAGGTTTATCGTCCTTGAACGGTCCGATATTTCTTTCTGGAGAACCTTGTAGTGGCTCTATCTTTACTACTCTGGCTCCCATATCGCCCATAAGTTTTCCCATGTATTGTCCTCGTTCTCCGCATAATTCGACGACAAGCAATCCATTAAGAGCAGTCATACTATTCCCTGTTCTATAAAGGAAGCAAAATCTTCTTCCGAAGTTCCTAGCAAATCCATATAGATCTCGGCAGAATGTTCACTGAGTAAGGGAGAAGCCGATTTGAGTTCCCAGGGTGTTTCTGACATTTTCATTGGCATGGCTTCTACTTTGGTATCTCCTAGTTCTCCATGTTTAATAGTGGGTAGAAAATCTCTTTCTTTAAGTTGAGGGTCTTCTTCTACTCTTTCTCTAGGAGTTTGAATTGCACCAGCAGGAACTCCAAAGCTTTGAAGATGATGCATCACTTCGTGTGGAGTTTTGTTAATTGTCCAAGTTTCGATGTGCTGATCTAGTTCATCTTGGTTTTTGTACCTAAATTCCATCGTAGAAAATTTTTTGTCATTTATCCACAAAGGGTTGTTAATTGCTTTTGATAAGGCATCCCATTCCTCCTCATCCGTTACTGTAATTACGCACCAACGGTCTTTCCCTCTACACCTGTATGAATTATGAGGAGCAATCTTTTTGTCCGGGGCTGTGTTTCCCGGTGGCATGCCTTCTCTTCTGAAGGGCCTGCTGTTTACGGTGTAATCAAGGATGGAAGTGCCGGTCATTCCTATACCGGCCTCGACTTGAGATAAATCTAAATGTTGCCCCTCGCCAGTTGAATTCCTATGTTTCAGAGCCATCAATATTGCTAATGCTCCATAGAATCCTCCTGTGTGATCCATATACGAAAAACCCCAACCGGCCGATTCCTCCCCAGGTAGCCCCGACATAAATGTTAGACCTGAAAGAGCCTGTGCTGTTGGGCCCCAAGTTACATAATCCCTATCTCTTCCACTGTGCCCGAATCCCGACATGCTGCAATAAATGATATCTGGGCGTATTTTTTTTTGATCCTCGTAACCGAGTCCCCATTTTTCCAGTACTCTAGAACTAAAATTTTCTACAATTACATCAGAAATAGAAATTAGTTCTTTCAGTTTTTCCATACCAGTCGGATGCATCACATTTAGTGTCACACTCTTTTTGTTGCGGTTGAGAGTGTTAAACAAACCGCTTTTGTTTGCTGAACCTTCAGCATCGATTGGTAGGATATTTCTGCAGTAATCAAGAGCAGCTTCATTTTCTACTTTAATGACTTCTGCTCCAAAATCTGCGAGTAACCTTGTGCATTGAGGCCCAGCTACAATCCAAGATAAATCTATGACCCTTACCCCTTCTAATGCATTTTTACTGAGTGGTTTTTCTTGCACGTTAATCCGTTGTTCCTCTTTTACTCGCATGAGATTTTGGGCATTATACCGGGATAATTTTCTGTTGTGAGCCTGATATGAATAATAAGGCTGGTGTATAATTCCGAGCCTATAGAGTGATTTCATCTAAAGTAAATTTTTCATTTTGGTGGTTGAACAGGTTTATGAGAGTTGGTGAATTTGAACTAGTTGATCCTGTGCCCGAGATGAATAATACCGTGGCTATCGGTATGTTACGTCCTTGGGTAGATGTGGGAAGAGTTGGTACCTTATCGTTGAGGAAATTAGAACAGTATCTTGGCGCTAAGGAACTTGGTCGGTTGGCAAAACCCGGAAAATTTTTTGATTTCACCAGATACCGGCCAAGGATGCGTATCACAAACGGCAAACGAGTTTTCACCAAACCAAATACCATTGTTCATCACGCCAAAGATCAGTATTCGGGTCGAGATTATATTTTCATCCACATAAGGGAACCTCATAATTTTGGAGAGGAATATACTGACTCAATAGTTGAATTGTTTAATTATTGCAATGTGACTGAATACTGCCGAATTGGTGGTATGTATGACTCTGTTCCACATACTAGGCCAATTTTAGTTACAGGCTCCATGACAGACGAGCAAGAAGGGAAGGCCGGATCTCTATTGAATCCCCGTCGTAGTACCTATCAAGGACCTACGTCCATAATTAATCAGGTTAACGAAGATTTGACCGAGCGAGGCGTCCAAAATACTACTTTGATGGCACATTTGCCACAATACGTCCAGTTGGATGAAGATCATTTGGGTGCATCGAGGCTGTTGGAGGTTTTGTGTGCTGTGTATGGTTTTCCCGCGGATCTAGCAGAGAAAAGCAAGGGAGACCAACAGTACAAAGATATTGAACGAGCGATAGATTATGAGGGAGAGGTGGGCACTTTGATAAAACAATTGGAAACCTACTTTGATAGAGTCCTTAGTCGATCTGAAG
>VFFY01000110.1 GCA_009392675.1 SAR202 cluster bacterium
CAGCTGCAGCTGGCCGAAGTGTCCGGTTTCTGGCAAAACTAAGTAAATTCTTAAGAGGGTCCCAACCTGTGATAAACCCTTGTATTACGATCCCGACCAAATTTGACACTACCCAATATAAAGCTAGACCGCTTGGGAATTGCATAGTGAAAAAGCCGAACATTATAGGCATCATCCACAGCATCATTTTGTTTGTGGAAGCCTGCCGATCGTCCATAGCCGGCATGGTGGTCATTTTTTGCATTAAAAACATGGAAATTCCGACCAATAATGGCATTACTACTGGGGAAGGATCAGGGTTAGCTAAATCCATCCAGATAAATTGGCTATTGATAGGAACCACATCATGAACAAAAGGTAACCATCCATACAAATGGCCTGATAAGTTAACCAGGCTTTCGGGAGTGTTCGGCACTGTCTGCAATATTGCTTGATATAGACCAATCCAAATGGGAAATTGTATGAACATGGGTCCCAAGCAACCGATAGGGTTAACCCCCTGTTCCTTGTACAGTTTCATTGTCTCCTGAGACTGTTTTTGTTTATCATTTTTGAATTTGTTTTGTATTTCTTTTATCTTCGGTTGCAGTGCTGTCATAGACTTCATCTGCTTACTTTGTTTTACCGTCAAAGGCATCATGACGGCGCGAATGAGTATCGTGAAAAGTATTATTGCCAAACCAAAGTTACTGATGGCTATGGAATAAAGGATTAGCAAACTATTTATCATCGGCTGGATG
The DNA here is from genome assembly GCA_009392675.1 of SAR202 cluster bacterium. GTDB lineage: Bacteria > Chloroflexota > Dehalococcoidia > Lucifugimonadales > UBA826 > UBA11996. The sequence continues at coordinate 741 of VFFY01000110.1, forward strand.
ATTATGCTATTCCATAATTGAGAAAATATTTCCAAGTCTATTGTCCTCTGTTTTTAGTTAACAATCCGGAGACCAATCACTGGGCTGTGGATTTTTATCGTCTTTCAACAAATTAGAAAAATATGGTGCATCCCATTTTTCATCGGGGTTTCCGTTTGCTTTGACAGTCAAAGCTCTAACTGAATGGTCCCGCACACTGAAATAAATCTCAAATCCATCCGATGTGATCGAAGACTGTATGCTCTTACCCACATCACAGCTAGCCAACACTTCTCCTGAACTTGCCTCGGCTATACGAATTTCCCCATCAGAGGAACCCACGGCTATCATGTCGGAAACGATAGCAGGGGACCCAACGATTGCACCATTAGTTTCTAGTTCCCATTCTTTTTTACCGGATCTGATATCCAAAGCATATAGTTTTCCATCTAATGACGGAATGTAAATAGTCCGATCTTTGATTACAGCACCACCCCAATACCAGTTAGACGATTTCTCGAAAATCCACTCTTCGTCACCAGTGTCCAAATCGAATGCGTAAAAAACACCATCAAATGATCCTACAAAAACAGTACCCTCTTTAATCACGGGAGTTGCTGCAATAGCACCCCCAGTCTTGGTTTTCCAAAGAAGTTCGCCTGTATCTTTATTCAGAGCATATACATGATGGTCAAGTGAAGTAAATATAATGGTGTCATCATGAATTGCCGGGGTAGACCATATTTCTCCATCGGCCTCATATGACCAGTCATCAATGAAAGTAACTTGTCGATTGGAGAAATCTAAATCATAAGATCTCAATATTCCGTCGCCGGACCCGATGTAAAGTTTATTCTCATGAATTAATGGTCCCCCAACTATTTCAAAATCGTCACTAACCACTTCAGTTTCGACAATTCTCCCTGTATCGACTTCTATAGCCTGAATCTTTCCGTCGTACACCCCCACAAAAATGATTCCATTAGATACCGCAGGCAAGCCATATGCGGCCCTCTTATTTTCGTCTTCTTCATTCACCCTCATTAAATCTGGTTTCCATATATGTTTCCCCGTATTTTTGTCGAGAACCATGATATGGCCATCCATGCTAGCAAGAATGAGACGGTTGTCATCCACCAAAACACCTGACCAACCTTGGGCGCTACTAATTCTGGAGCAACCCAAAATAGTAATCAGCAGCAAAAGCAGACACACTGATATTTTTTTGTTTCTAGAAAACATATTTCAGTTAAATTTAGCCCTTGTCGTTTGATATATTTTTGAGTTATGGAACAGGATCGTACCCCTTAGTCCCAAATGGTCTACATCTAAGTAGGCGTTTCAAGGTGATTCCAATCCCAACAATTAAGCCGTATCGGTCTATGGCCGCATAAGCGTAATCTGAGCATGTGGGTAAATGTCGGCACGCCACCGGTAAAAAAGGTGAAATCAATTTCTTATAGCTTCTTAATAGAACTAACACTATCGCTTTAGCAAAATTCTCTTTTCGTAGTTTCAATCTATTTCACGTTTACTCGGTCGATATTAGACTAGCATTATTCAAGAGTTTGTACATTGAAGTGGCTATTCCGTGGTAATCAGAATTTAAAATCCCATTTCTAGCTATGAAAACTATATCCATTCCATCAATTATTGAAATGGAGTTAGCGGATTCCTTCAACCTTCTTTTATATTTGTTCCTGACAGTGGCTCCTCCAATTCTTTTCGACACAATAAAACCCAATCGAGACCCTTTATATTTCCTCACTGCTTCTTGATCCATAGCAAGCATGATCAAGTTAAAGTCAGAAAATCCAGCACCATATTTTTTTACTGAATCAAAGTCGGAGGAGTTACGCAGCTTCTGATATTTTTGCATGTAGCCACTCTAATTCGATAAGTCGACCATAAAATATGTACATTGATGCAGTGACAGATTTCCCGAAACTGACCCCAATAAAATTATACAGTCAGCTTCTGGCGCCCTTTGAACATTCGCCTCTTAAGGACATTCCGTCCGCCTTTGGTACTCATACGGGATCTAAACCCATGTACTCGCATGCGGCGTCTGTTTTTTGGTTGATAGGTTCTTTTTGGCATTGATATTCCCTTAAATTAACCTACAAATTTTACTTACATCAGTAGAACAGTGTCAATTTGTTTAGAAGCTGGATAGCGTCCCTCTTCTAAAAGATTATTATTTCGGATGCTCCATCAGGACCGTGACACCCATATCTATGTATTTATTCCTCAGCTTATAATCGTAACTTCTAAAGCTAATTCTTGTCTGAGAGCCTTGCAGCTGATCTAGGGCATGCTTCACGCAATCATCAACTGTTTGAAGTGGATGTTTTGGATGGGCCTCAATATCGTAGAGTAAGTCATTAGGTCCCCAAGTAAGACAGTCAACACCATCAATGGCAAGTTGACTCACAGTCGTCACTGCTCTAAGAGATTCCATTTGTATCGACAAGAATCCGGTTTGATTCCACCAACTGCCATACTCAGTTCTGTCAGGCCTCTCTCCTACCCTGTACCGAGCAGCCCCTCCGACGCTCCTTCCTCCCGTCTGAGGATAATAAAAATAGTGGGCGGCTTCTTTCACTGTTTCCATGGTTTCGACTTGAGGTACCTCAATACCTACTGGGCCCAAATCAAGTATGTTACCTATCAGATAGGCATGCCTCGTGTGTTTAATCCTAAATTGAGAAGGAATACCCAAATCACTAGCCGACTCACAAAATTTTACCAATGTATCCTCGTTGAAAGCACCATGCTGACTGTCGGTAAAAACAAATGCATAATCATCCTTACTGATGATGGCTTCCATTTCTGATTTAGATGCATCTAAAGGCACCGAAACCCCGATTAAGATCTCTCCTGATCGGATTCTTTGTTTGAGATTCAAATCACCCATTTTATCTCCTTGAGACATTTAGAACTACTTAGGTCAGGTAGTCTAAATTATTATTTTTGCATAAAGAATTCGAATTTCTCTGCCGGTTCGTACCCGTAAATGGACGTTATTTTCAGGCCTTCATTTTCTGTTGCTGATGTGACAATAGTTTTATTAAACAAATGAACAGACTCTTCATTCAGAAATTGATCAACCGGCATCCATATGCATTCTGCTATTTCTTCTTCCTGCATTGTTATTTCATTGTCTAGCGGAGATAACCTGGCTACAAAATAAATATCTGATTTACCGTACCTATATCCATGCCAGTGTCTAAAAAACGTGAGAGCTTGGAAGGCCGTAGAAATTCCGGTTTCCTCAAATACCTCTCTAACAGCAGCCTCCGCCAAATGTTCCCCAGGTTGCAAAGCACCTCCCGGTAATTTATATGCCGGACCTCTTCCAGATGCTCTATATTTTTCTGAAACGACCAAAAGCTCATTATCCTCGTTTATTACAACACCTCCAATGCCTATATAATGAGTTGCGTAAGGTGGCACAAAGGCATTTTCCTCAACTTGAAGTGTCATCATCGCGTATTCCTCGGTGGCGTGATGAAATAAAAAACCCTCCTCCGATGCCCTAGGAATAGCCGTGAAGGCTAATTTAGGAATCTCCAACCAAGCAACTTTAATATCCTTTGTACGCCATATTTGGATAGCATTCATTAGCCCAGTTTCAAATTCTGAAACTACGGATGACACTGAATTTGGGTCAATAACTGCCCCGCCAAAAGGATTCACAGACCAAACTAAATCACTCATATTTCCTCCATTTATTTAAGCACAGGGAAGTATATTATTGTGCCTCACCCACGGCAACCAACAGCAAATTATTGTCCACAAGTTGTTGCTATATAATGCCTCCAAGCTTAATCAAAATGGGACTTACAAATGAAATACATTATTCAATCAGAAAGATTAATCGACGGCTCAGGTTCAATCCCCGTACCAAAGGGAGCAATAGTCATTGAAGGGGACAAAATATCTAAAATTTGTAGCAGTAACGAACTGACTGAAGCGGATAAAAATCAGGCTGAAGTCCTATCTGTTCCTGGGGGATCTATTCTTCCTGGCTTTATAGAAATGCATTCTCATATACACTGCAGCTCCGAGGCTGACGCCTACGAACACATTACTACTGAAAGTAATGAAACTTTTTTATTGCGCGGTACTCAGGCGGTAAGGTCAGCACTCTCTTCCGGAGTCACCACTATGAGGGACCTCGGGAGTAGAAACGAAGTTGTCTTCCCACTTAGGGAAGGTATAACTAACGGTATAATTCCAGGTCCTAGGCTCCTTGTTGCAGGGACTCCCATAACTACGACAGGTGGACACTGCAACATGTTTGGAACTGAAGCTAATACTTCAGAAGAGGTCGTCAAGGCAATTAGACAACAATTCAAACTGGGAGCCGATTGTATAAAAATAATGTCCACAGGTGGAGGGTTTACTCCTGGAACCAATGTCAGGGCCCCTCAGTATAGTTCTGAGATTTTGAAAAAAGCTGTGAATGATGCCGAAAGACTCGGGCTTAAAGTAGCGGCACACTGCCATGCAGCTGAAGGAGTCAAGAATTGTGTGGAGGCTGGTATACACAACCTAATCCATTGCTCTTGGTTGTCTAGTAACCCATCAGAACTCTATGATTATGACGGCGATGTTGCAGATCAGATTGCCGAAAAAGGTATTTACGTGGACCCCACGCTTGCTCTTTCTCACCTCAACAAATTAAGAGGCAGAGCTATCCGACCAGATTCTGGAGCAATGAGAGACCCTGAAAAAAGGTTTGAAATTCTCAGAGACATGTGGGACCGAGGTGTCAAATTCGTCACTGGGATGGATTCTGGAATGACAAACGCACATTTTGACGATTTTGCCTACATTCCCGAAGTGATGGTGAAAAACATGGGCATATCCCCCCTTGAAGCCATAACTTGCGCAACGAAGACATCAGCCGAATGTCTGGGAATGGAAGAGGAAATCGGCACATTAGAGGCCGGTAAATCTGCCGATGTTATCGTTGTAAACGGAGACCCAGTGGAGGATATAACCAAGCTTCACGATGTAAATACGATTATTTCTCAAGGCACGCTTGTAAAAAGGGAAAACATTCTACTCATATAGCCCCAAACAAATGTCTTTTTAGGGTTAATACAATTCCATTGGTATGACACTGGTGGCTTTTATGATCAAATAAACTTCATCAGATGTCCTTAATCCCAAGTCCAAGACTGATTGCCTAGTAATAGCTGCAGTAAGAACCCATCCTCCAATTTCACAATCTATGAAAGTTGGATTCTCAGAGTGATTGATGCTTGCAATATTAGCTTTCAATATGTTCCGAGCACTTATTGCAGCAGGCAGATATTTACTGACGATAATATCAGAGGCTTTAATCGAAACAGTTGCCTGTTTACCTTTTTCTGATGCAAGTTTAGGGGTGATCAACCTAACATCGCCTATAGTTAGCGCCGATAAGTTTTCATCCTCTGAACCGTCAACAACACCCTGGAGGATATTTTCAAAGGAACCATAATCCACATAATCGGCCACAGAGCTATTATTCAGCAACAGAGACGCATTTCCTTCCACTACCTTCATTCCATTCCTAATTACGATGACAGAATCAGCCAAAGCGATCATCTCAGAAACAGAATGAGATACGTAGACCATATCTAAATTCCATCCTCTAGATATTTCTCGAAGTTTTTCTAATATGAATCCCCTGAAAGGCAGATCCAAAGAGGCTAATGGTTCGTCTAAAAGTAATACGTCAGGAGAAGCTGCCAAGCTTCTGGCTAAAGCAACTCGCTGGCGCTCTCCACCAGACAAATTCGTGACGCCGCGTTCGATGATCTGTTCTAGCTGTAACAAATGTACAATGTCTTCCAAATTTCCTACTCTTCTATATTTTTCGGTGAGATTGTAACCAAATTCCAAGTTTTGCCTTACCGTTAGATGGGGGAATAATGCAGAATGCTGATGAACGTATCCGACCCTTCTTTTTTCTGGAGATATGTTGATTTTAGAACTTGAAGAAAACACAGTTTTAGAATTTAGGGTTATCTGTCCACCATCAGGGTCTTCAAAGCCAGCAATACAGTTCAATAAAGTTGACTTACCACTGGCTGATGGGCCAAAAATGCCAGTTATTCCATTTCCTATTACCGTTTGTATCACCAACTTAAAACCACCATATTTTTTTGTGACATTTAATTGGATAGACACTGTCAATTACCCAGCCCCTTTCTTTGACCCTCTAGTGATCAACCAATGATGAACCATCAAAGTCATTATCGCCATTAAGGTGGAGACAAGTATTAAATTCAATGCTTCGGAATCTTTCCCGAGTTGTACTTTGCTGTATATCGCCAGAGGGATAGTTTGGGTCCTTCCGGGAATGTTTCCTGCCACCACAATAGTCGCCCCAAATTCTCCGATTGCCCTAACAAAGCCTAGCAAAACTCCTGCCACCAAGCCGTTGTAACACAGCGGCATTGTGATTTTAAAAAAAGTTCTTAAGGGTCCAGCACCCAGAGATCGTGCGGACCTCTCCAAAGTGGTATCAACGCCTTGCATGGCAACGATTATAGCCCGCACCATAAGGGGAAAGGACACAACGGAAGCTGCTATAGCTGATGCTACCCAAGTGAACACGATATCTGCACCGAATATAAATCTGGACAACTGTCCCAAGGGAGCCTCCCTTCCCACCAAAATGAGCAAAAAATACCCTGTAACCACCGGAGGTAATGCCAACGGCAAAGAAATTAAAGTTTCTAAGATCAATTTCCCTTTTATGTTCCTTCGGCCAATTAGCCACCCGACGTAGATCGCTATAGGGATATTAATCAAAGTCGCAATCACCGCAACTTGTAGAGATAGTAGAATCAAATCAAACAAATTTTATTCACCTAAATCCATAGGATTGAAAAATATCGACAATTTCAGGAGACCCTAAAAATTCCACAAATGTATTGGCATCCTTGTGCCTATTTACATCTCCAATGACAGCTGCCGGATATGAAATAGGGGAGTAGGAGTCCTTCGGTACTATGTCCCATATCAGTAATTCCGGCTCAGTCAAACCGTCAGTCGTGTAAACAATAGCGGCGTCAACGTTACCAGACTTAACATAATTGAGAGCGGCCCTGACATCTGCTGCAAAAATAAACCTGTCTGCCAGAGAAA
>VFFY01000111.1 GCA_009392675.1 SAR202 cluster bacterium
CAAAATTTTCTCACACGGCACCAACGCGTTCTGTAATTGTTTTACAACTTCTTCACACATATATTCACTAATACATTTAGATATCTCACTATCCAATTGAATTGCATTTCTTATTCTAGAATCCTTGGTCGCATAATCTTCCTTGGCAAATAAATCCTCCATCCCCAGAGATTGGCAAAAAAACCTCCACTGATCATCCGTTTTTACAGAGATAGCCACCCAGACAGAATCTTTTGAACGGTAGCATCCCTGAGGTGCATAGTCTCTGTTAGTATTGCCTTGTCTTTCAGGGGAGGTTCCCGATATCGAACCTTCCATAATATATTCCGCTAAAAGGGTCATGCTTGCTTCTTGTTGAGAAATATCTACTTCCTGACCTACCCCAGAAATCACTCTCTCTCTTAAAGCAGATATCGTGGCACCACACGCTAAAACTCCATTGTAGGCATCAGTGTGCATTATTCCAGAATTTATTGGTGGCCCGTCACGGTACCCCATAAGGTAAGACATCCCCGACACCGGCTCTGTAGTACCCCCATTCCCAGCATAATTTGAATAGGGTCCACTAGTACCATAAGTTGGCATTCTAACCATAACTATTGAAGGGTTCACGGACCTAAGGGAACCATAATCTAATCCCAAATTACTTATTACTCTTCCAGAAAAATTCTCTACTACGACGTCACTTATCGATACTAATTCCATAAATACATCTTTCGATTCAGGGTGGTTAAGGTCGAGAGTTATCGCCTTCTTGCCGCGATTGACGCCGTTATAAAGAGCATTTCTATTCCACGGTCTTTCCCCTGGATCTGATTCCGGATACAAACCTGCCAGTTTGGGGGGAACTCCACCCCGCCAAGGATCAATACGAGTGACGGACTCCACCTGTATAATCTCCATCCCTAAATCTGAAAGAAGTTGAGTACTATAAGCACCAGCCCAGGCTTGTGTTAATACAACGCCTCTCATTCCTGAAAGAGGACCTTTCATTTTTTGGGTTTCGGAGAAATTTAGCGGAGTTTTACTAATGTTGTTTTCCGACTGATCCCAGATCGAAAAATCTTTTGGAAACATCTCACCTTTAAATTTCCGTGGTGTCAGTGACATCCGGAAAGGTGCTCCAGGCATTTTCCAAAATTTTCCTTCGTTCTCAAATTCCACAAAGGCATTTCTAGATTTTAGATGATCATCTTCTATTAGATCCGATACAGAATTTGCAATGCCAACTAGAATCCTAAGAGGACTTAACCCATGAAGTAACTCTTTTCTGGAATAATTTGCAAGTATTGGAAATAGTATTTCAGAAAGCTCTTCTTCATTCTCACGTCTCTTGGTAGCTGTATCAAACCTAGGATTTTGAGCAAACTGCGGATCCCCAAAAAATAACCACATATGTTCCCATGTAGGTTCATGGCGTACACTAAGTGACACGTATCCATCTTTACATGGAACCAGTCCGAAATGAAGCCCTTGGGCTTGTTGTTGTCTGGGGTTCCCAGTGTGCAGCGCGGCTAGAAGATATGGGCTGTAGCTATGTAAAACTGACTTCAAAACAGATACATTTACCTGCTGAGAAATTCCTCTGGCATCTCTATCAATCAGAGCAGCAACCGAGGCTACATAAGCATTTGCTCCTGTGATAAATTCACTTTCTGTTCCAGGCTCCTTCAATGGAGATTTCCCTTGGTCTCCATTTACACTGCACATACCAGTCATGGCTTGAATCGTTAAATCACTCCATGGTTTTTCCTCCCATTTGGTTCCTCTTCCAAATGGACTAATAGAACAAATGATGATATCCGGGTTTGAATCACGCATATTTGCAAAATTCAGCCCAAACGTCCGCAGTTCCTTATTTGAAAAATCCTCGATTAATAAATCTGCACACAGGGCTAATTCTCGAATAGCGTCCGATTGGCTGGAAATTGATACAACCTGTTTGTTGTAATTCATGTAGTGGAACATGGCGCTCGATTTGGGAACCCGGCCATCATTTATAAATGGCCCATATGATGACGAACGATCTCCTCGATCGTTGATAACAATTTTTTTTACAGAGGCACCAAAATCACCAAGAAGGCGGGTACAATAGCTTCCCGCAAAATCTGCGGACAAATCCAACACTTTTAGATTAGAGAAAGGTGCCATAGGCTTTAATCACCAAATTTTTTATCCCGTTCTCTCGCTCGCTCGATTGAGGTCACTTTTTCACCATCATAAATTTCTCGCCTATATGACAGGCCTAATGCATGGTTATGAAATCCTGACATGATGCTATTTCGATAGCCCATTTGATCCTGTACCTGATTCAATGAGGCTTTTGACAGCCGCAAGGCAAACGCGTCTTGCAAAGCTATCCTTTGAGCCAAATTCATTGTTTCCTCTTCTAACTGCTCAAGAGGCACGACTTTATTAACAAGTCCTAGTTTTTCAGCTTCCATTGCTGTCATCCAATCCCCTGTGAAAAGATACTCTTTTGCCTTCCGTATACCAATTTCATAAGGAAGGCCTAAATATTGCACGTGGGGGCCGCCCCACCTTACGGTACGATCACTAAATCGAGCATCTTGAGAGGCAACAATTAGATCGCAAGAAGAAGCCAAAATTATCCCCCCCATAATGCATACACCTTGAACTTGAGCTATGGTGGGTTTTGGGAAATCCCTCCACCGAAAGGTATTAGCCACATTCTGCTGCCAGCTCCTTTCATATTCCCCAGCGGTGCCAGGGGGATAGGGGCGTTTTTCCCTATCGGCCGTTTCCTGTGGACTTCCTAAATCATGTCCGGCAGAGAAATTAGCTCCTGACCCTGCAATAATTACGACCTTCACGGATTCATCAGTTGCTGCATTGTCAAAGGCATCATCCAGCTCTTCACGCATAATCCTACTTTGAGCATTCAATACCTCAGGGCGGTCAACAGTTATCTTCAGAACCTCTCCATCTTGATCAAGTTTTAGGTCTGTATAAGTCATTAAAAAACTCCGATTCCAAACACTTCTCTGATTACCGCATGGATTATACAATTGAATGAGCTTATACACTTAATAAACCCGGTAGCCAAATTCATTTGTTAGCAATAGATACAAATCAATTAACAAAAAGATACGGCGATTTTCAAGCTGTAAATAGTGTCTCTCTCAAAGTTCGTGAGGGTGAGATATTTGCATTGCTTGGACCAAATGGAGCCGGTAAAACTACAACAGTTGAAATACTTGAGGGGCACAGACTCAAAACCTCTGGGCAGGTCAAAGTCTTGGGAATGGACCCATCAGAGAACTCTACTGAGTTTCGTTCAAGAGTTGGGATAGTTTTACAAGAAACAGGTATAGAACAATATTTAACTGCTGTGGAAATTCTAGAACAATTCACAAATTTTTATGAGTCTCCCAGATCAATTTCAGACCTATTGGAAATGACCGGATTAGAGGAAGAGAAAGACAAAAGGGTCAAAAAACTTTCAGGGGGTCAAAAGCGGCGTTTAGACGTAGCAATTGGCCTGTGTGGCAATCCTGATCTTTTATTTCTAGATGAGCCTACTACAGGGTTTGACCCTTCAGCCCGACGTACTTTCTGGGACATGATTAAAAATTTGAAAGCTGACGGCACCACTGTTGTGCTCACAACTCATTACATGGAAGAAGCAGAATACCTTGCAGACACAGTTGCACTTATGAATCATGGAAAATTAGTGACTCAAGGATCCTTATCTGATCTTAAAATTTCACACAACCAAACATCCATCACTTTCAAATTGGATGAATCATCAGCCGTATTACCGGAAGACATACAAGAAATTTCTAAAATATCAAAAGGTATGGTTCTAATAAACACTGAAAGTCCGACAGCTGTCTTATCAGATTTAACAGGCTGGGCGATTTCTGAAGGGATTGAACTTACAAATTTGGAGGTGTCTCGCCAAACTCTTGAGGAAATATATTTAGGAATTCTTAAATGAATTTAAAAAGACATATCCCTCTTTTTTTGAAACAAATAGTTTATGAAAGCAAATCATATCGGAGAAATCCGGCAGCCGCTTTTTTTACATTGGTTTTCCCTCTTCTTTTTCTATTCATGCTTAGAATTTTTGGCAATGACTTTGTAGAAATAGACGGGGGTAGCGTGTCCAGAGCCACTAAATACATCCCCATGATAACTGCATTCTCTGTGATAGGTTCTTCCTACACTGGAATTGCGATGACTTTAACCATCAATAGGGATATTGGGGTTCTAAAACGTTACAAAGGGACGCCGCTACCATTAATGATATTCCTACTCGGTAAGATCACCCACAACACCATAGTGTCATTTGTATTAGCTGTAATCATTGCCCTAATAGCTTTTTTTGCATTTGATGTTGGTCTACCACGCAATTCTATAGCCGCATTTTTCCTAACAATGATCCTCGGGGCTGCGACCTTTACGAGTCTGGGTATAGCCTTCACAAGCCTCATACCTAATTCTGACGCTGCAGCGCCTATGGTCAACGCGTCCATAATACCGTTAATGTTCATATCCGATGTTTTCATACCAATGGACAGTGCTCCCATTTGGTTAAACTCCATCGCCCAGATGTTCCCAGTACGACCATTTTCACTATCACTGCAGGAAGCTTATAGCCCATTTTCCTCAGGTTCTCTAAACAACCCAGAAAATCACCTAATCTTATTCGCTTGGCTGGCAATAGGTCTTATCACATCTTTGAAATTTTTTTCGTGGGAACCTAGAAGGTAAAAAAA
>VFFY01000112.1 GCA_009392675.1 SAR202 cluster bacterium
AATTTTTGCAATGTTGTTGGATTTAGGACATCTCCTGGCCGAGTACCTACTTATCCATCTAAGGTGGGTTGGAGCCCGACCTCAGTGCAAGGCCCTATGGCTAGAACTGTTTCTGACTGTGCCCTTTTCTTGGCTGCTATAGCGGGGCCTGATTCTAGGGTTCCCATGTCAATAACTGAAAAAGGTGAAGTTTTTCTAGAATCTTTGTCCAGGGATTTTAAGAATATCAAAATCGCATGGAGTCAAGATTTGGGAGGATTACCGGTCGACCCCCGAACTACCGCAGTAATTGAATCTCAGAGGTCAATTTTTAAAGATATAGGATGCTTAATTGAGGAAACAGAGCCAGATTTTTCCGAAGTAAATGAACAATTTTTGATTTGGCGGGGGTGGGGAAGAGAAATAAATCAGGGAGACAATCTAAGGAACAACAGAGATAAATTGAAAGATACAATGATTTGGGATATTGAGCAGGGAGTTAAATTATCCGGACCCGATGTAGGCTGGGCCGAAGCTAAAAGAATGGAATTGTTTCAACGCATGAACCAGTTTATGGAAGAATATGAATTTCTCATATGCCCTGTGAGCCAAAGACCTCCTTTTAGCATAGAACAAAGATGGGTTTCTGAGATAAATGGTGTGCAAATGGAAAATTTTATTGCTTGGATGAAATCCTGTTATTACATAACAGCAACAGGGCACCCTGCGATTTCGGTTCCTTGCGGATTCACCCCTGAAGGTCTTCCCGTTGGGGTTCAGATCGTAGGCCGATATAGGGATGAATTTGGGGTCTTACAACTTGCTAAAGCTTTTGAAGACGCCACTGGGTTTTGGAAATCAATCCCTCCTGTCTGCACTTAATATGTTTTCAACTTATGTCGGATGAGATCTCTCCCAGTGACATCTTTTGGATATCTGGAACTTGAGCTCCTTTCTCTGCATAGCCTGCTACGAGGAGTAAGAATGGGCGTTCGTTTTTTGGTCGCTTAAATATTTTGTTTAAAAATCCCATAGGGCTAGGAGTATGCGTAAGAGTGGACAATCCTGCGTTGTGAAGGGCGGCTATTAGAATGCCAGTGGCTATACCTACCGATTCTATCGCGTAATAGTGTTTTACCTGGGAACCGTCCGGCAGTATTCCGTAACTTTTTACAAATATGCCAATCAGGAATGGTGCGGTTTCTAGAAAAGGTTTATTGGCATCTGTTCCCAACGCTTCCAAGGCCTTTAACCATTCCGCGGACGCTTTTGTTTCATAGAAGTCCCGTTCTTCTTTCTCAGCTTTTTCACGAATGATTTTACGAGCCTCTCCTTGACCTGAAACAGCGAAATGCCAAGGTTGCATATTTGCTCCGCTTGGAGCTGTTCCAGCGGCTAAAATACAATTGTCTATTATGGACCTAGATACTTTTTCCGGAGAAAAATCCCGTACAGTTCGACGCTGCTTGATGTGCCTATAGAATTCCTCAGACCTAGATTTCATCTCTTCATCACTCAAATGTTTCGCATTAGGTAATGGAATTAATTTTGCATTCACTTTGTCCTCCATTAAATTAGGTCATGGCAATTCTTAGATTCTTGTATCATCCTGTACGATTTCTCATCCCGCTGATATTATCCTAGGTGAAATAGACGATGATAATCCATATGTAAAAGGCATATTATGAAAATAACGAATGTTAAAGTTGAAATGTTCAATTGGACTACAGAAGCTTGGAAGACTGGTGTGGGTACTTCATTTGGTAATACACGCCAACTTGGAATCGTTACTGTTGAGACAGATGAAGGTATAAGTGGCAATTCGTTTTTGGGTTCTTCACGGGTTGGGGCGGATCATTTTGCTCCAGGGTTAATAGAATTCATTAAACCATTGGTTATGGGTCGGAATCCTCAGGATATCGGTGCTATTTGGTGGGATATGTGGAAAATGAATCGATCTGTGTCTACTAACGTTATTGGGGCTATTGATATTTGCCTGTGGGATATAAATGGGAAAATAGCTCAGCAGCCAATACATCGGCTATTAGGTACCTGTAAAGAATCAGTTCCTGTGTACTCTAGCACCGCATTTCACGATACGAAAGAAGAATATGCGGAAGAGGCAATCAAATTTAAAGAGATGGGTTGGACTGCACACAAGATTCACCCACATGGAAACCCTGCTTACGATATTGAAATATCGCAGGCTGTGCGAGAAGCGGTAGGGGATGATATGAAACTCATGTTGGACTCAATGTGGGCTTACCAATATGAAGATGCGATGAGGGTGGGACGGGCTATTGAAGAACTGAATTTCTACTGGTACGAGGATCCTTTGGTAGAAGAAGATATTTATAACTATGTGAAATTGCACGATAAATTAGATATACCGATTATGTCGACCGAATATGCTCCGGGAAGATATTACGGGATGACCCAGTGGATAACCCAGTATGCAACTGACATACTAAGGGGAGATGTGGCCGTGACTGGAGGAATTACCCCGATGGTTCGACTCTGCCATCTTGCTGAAGGCTTCAATATGAAATGTGAGATTCACCATGGCGGTAATTCATTAAACAATGTGGCGAATTTGCACATAACTATGGCAGTACCCAATTGTGAATTTTTCGAATTTTTCCCATGTACAGGGGCTAACATGTTTGGGCTTGTGGAGGATATTCAATTTGAAGGTGGTGTGGTTCATGCACCGACCAAACCAGGGCTTGGATATGAGATTGACTGGGATATGCTGAAAAACGAATATACAGCTACAGCTGAATAAAAAAAACCTGCCAAGTCGATTAAAAATTAAGACATCATTTAGTTTGGAAAAGCCTTTGATCGCGTTTGAACGGGTATGAAATTCCCCACCATACACACCTTAGATTCATTGCGGGCCTATCCTGATTATCGGTATTTGTGGATGGCAAACTTTTGCGCAAATACTGCGCAATGGTTGCAGTTACTTACCTTAGGATGGCTAGTAAAATCCCTTACTGAAGATGGTTCTAATGCTGCCTTGCTTGTAGTGGGTGTAGGCGGTGCTGCGGCTTTACCTGGGATTATTATTGGTCCTTGGGGTGGCGTTTTAGGCGACAGGTTAAACCGCAAGAAGCTGGTTATTTCCCTTGAAGTATTTATGGTTCTGCTGGCTCTTTCCTTCGCTTTGTTGCTTCGGACAGAATTCGTCCTTGTGTGGCATGTATATACATTTGCACTACTGGCCGGGTGCTGCGAAGCATTAAAAATGCCGATCCGCCAAGCTCTTATCGCCAATACCGTTCCCTCACATGCCCTTAGCAACGCATATGCTACTAGTGTACTTACGATACCTGGCACTAGAATGATTGGCCCATTCATTGGAGGTATCATCGTTTCAAATGTGGGATTTTTTTGGAATTTCGCCATTGAAGCACTCCTGTATCTAGGGGTTATTGTGGCTCTAATCCCGATGTCCACTCCTTATTTCATAAAACGAGAATTTGTTACGCGTTTTGGAGTGTCACAGATGTTCACCGATATGGTGGATGGGTTCAAGTATTTGTGGAAACAACAGCGTTCGTTGTCATTGATTTATATGTTGTCTGCCGCACCAAATGTTGTTTTGCACCCTGTCATATTTTTGTTGCCTTTATTCACTACGGACGTCCTTCATAGAGATGTTGATTATGGCGGCTACATGATGGCGGTGAACGGATTTGGTGGATTGCTAATGGTTTTTGTGTTTTCTGCATTTGGATTTCCAAAATGGCGGGGCCTGCTTTGTATTCTTTCTGCTCTTGGTGGTGCCATTATGACTCTTTTGTTGAGTCAATCTTTGTGGATAGCTCCAGCTTTTTTGGTCCTCGCAATTTTCGGTGCTACCCAGACTGCATTTCGAACAACAAGTGGTGTTTTAACTCAAACATTGGCGGAAGATCAATATAGGGTCCGGGCGATGAGTGCTTATCGAATTGGTATGGGTATGGTCGTCTTCTTTAGCCTTTTTGTGGGCTGGATGGCAGGGATCACTTCTGTCCGACCAACTTTAGTGTTTATGGGGGCTCTTGGGGTTGTTATTTCAATAGCTTTTTGGATCTTCTCTCCTGCAGTGCGCAAGCAGGATTAAATTCTAGATTAACTCCCTTGTGAGGTTTAGCACTATGCTGTGGGGTAGAACTTTACCGGTAAGTATTTGTGAGTTAGTATTTGGGAATCTTAATTCCTGTATCTAATGACGTATTCATACCGGTAGACTAATATCCCCATCAAAAAATCCTGTAATTGGAAAGTACCTAGACTTTGTTTCAAAGTGCCAAAAATAAACTAGCCGACAGGCGAAAGAACACATTCTACGGTTGGTATCTGGTTCCAGCTTTTGGTGCTGTAATGCTGGTAGCCACCACGCCTCTTTTCCATGCCATGGGCATCTGGGCGGTTGCAATGGAAAGGGCCTTTGGATGGAATAGGACTCAATTATCTCTAGCGCTATCGTTTACAAGGGTTGAAGGTGGTATTTTAGGCCCTGTGGAAGGTTATTTAGTGGATAGGTTTGGCACTAAACGCATGGTTTTAATAGGAATGATAATCATGGGGATTGGGTGGATCGTGTTTAGCCGTATAAATCATTTGTTAATTTTCTATTTTGCTTATTTGGTTATAGCTCTTGGTCAAGGCCTAGGTAGTTGGTTGGCTTTAAATACTATGATGAACAATTGGTTCGTCAGAAGGCGATCCTTTGCTATGGGTTCGTCTAATGCCCTTTCTAGGTTTGGGGCATTATTCTTTGTACCACTACTAGCCTGGCTTGTAGACCCAGATTTTTTAGATAGGCCGGGTTGGAGTTTAACTGCGTTCATCCTAGGTATAGTCACTATATTGCTGGCCTTTCCGTTGACTAGCCTTCTTAGAAATAAACCCGAAGATTATGGATTGCTTCCGGACGGGGATACGGAAGAAGATCTTGAAAGACGGAACAAGGAAGCTTTAGCCAGCGGTGTAAAAATCGAGCAAGAGTACGATTTCACGGTATCAGAGGCTTTGAGAGCTCCGGCCTTTTGGTTTATAAGCTTTGGCCATGGATTCACATCAATGGTTTTGTTGGCATTTATGTTGCATCTTGCGCCTATGATGACAGATCAAGGATACACTTTGCAGGCGGCTGCATTTGTTGTTTCAGCCTACACAGCGGTTTCTATGGTATTTCAGTTGGTTGGAGGATATGTGGGGGATCGGATGCCGAAAAATGTGGCACTAATGATGTTTACCCTATGTCAGGCTCTGGGGGTTTTTATTTTAACTTTCGGACCTTCCAACCTTTTCTCAGCCTACGGGTTTGCTTTGCTGTTTGGGATAGGATTTGGTGGGAGGAATCCTATATCCTCTTCCATACGAGGAGATTATTTTGGCAGAAAAAATTATGGCAAAATAATGGGAATATCTCAGGTGCCTATGAACGTGTTGTTGCTGATTGGACCAGTTTTTGCGGGTTTAATGCGTGACTCAACTGGCACTTATCAAACAGCATTCGCCGTACTTGGCATATTGGCTGTCATTGGAGGATTTTGCTTCCTGTTTGCAAAAAAGCCGATTCATCCTGATGCCTATATAGCCGATACCAATTAAAATTCTGCATTAGCCACACTGGGTTTTGAATTCGGTTGAACACCCACAGATTCTGCAACTAAAGCGTAGGATTTTTTTCTGTCGTCAAAGTAGTAGCAATTGGATACTATCCCTATATCAGGGGTTTGATAGCGTTCCGATGATGAGAGAATCCCTTCTCTTACTTGGTCGAGGTTACCTTCTATGTAGCTTTGGGTAGTTTGTTCCATATAGGCTTTGACCTGATCATCTAATGGCCATACTGAAGCTTCTTCCGGAGGCAACAAGCCCTTCGTTGTGACTCCCATTGTCGATAGAATTTTGTTTATGCTCCTTGAAGATCCAACAAATTTAGCCTTCTCCTCTGTATCGGCGCATATCACTTGCAGGCTTACATTTACTTTGGGTTCCGATAAATAGTCAGATGGTTTGAAGTTATCTCTATATAAATCAGTAACTTGAGGGCCATATTCTGAGGTGTTTCCAAAAAAATCCGCGAAGCTAAAGGGAAGGCCCATTTCTGCTGCTAATCTAGCACTATAATCACTTGAACCCAGAAGCCACACGGACGGATATGTATCTTTACCCGAAGATTGAGCCCTAATACCTGAGAGGGGATGCTCATCTTCCACTTTATCTTCTAGAAAACTTAACAAATCTTTGACCATTTGAGGAAAGTCACTGAATACGTCCATTGTTGGTCTTGGGTATGTTAAAGCAGCGGCAGTCCTTCTATCACTACCAGGGGCTCTGCCGATTCCGAGGTCAATTCTGTTGGGATGAAAAGAATCTAATACACTGAATTGCTCAGCCACTTTAAGTGCAGAGTAATGGCTTAACATAACACCGCCGCTCCCCACACGAATAGTAGAGGTTTTTGCTGCTATTTGCCCTATTAGGATTTCTGGACTTGTCCCGGAAAAAGAGTTGGAATTATGGTGTTCAGCTACCCAATATCTGGAATATCCAAGGTTTTCCGTATGTACTGCCAGTTCAACTGACTCATTTAGCGCATCGACAGGGGTGCCACCACGTCGAATCGGCGATTGGTCTACCACCGTTAGCTTTATGTCTTTTATAGATGCCATATCTGTAAAGAAAGGATAACAAAGTACCTACCTAGCTGTCTGCATTGAGCCATGTAAGGTAAAATTCTTATTTATGTTATCCCCACAATAATACGGAATTATAAATTCTTGGAATATCCTCAAGGTTCTTTAGTGAAACTTTATTAGTCTTTCACTATCGATTTATTAGATAATGCAAAAGGTCCATATAATTTTTGGCCGATTCGGAAAAAAAAATAGACACGCTTGAAAAAAGAAAGCCGGCAGGGCTGCTACCCACTGTTTTTCAGATATTCCTCTCTTTGCTTTGGGGAGGGAATCACGTAAGTATAAAAGCATCTCTTGAGTATGCGTCACCTTTGCAAGTTGGATGGATGAGATTTGTGGTCGGAGGGACGGTAACTTTTGCTTATATGCTCCTCAGAAAAGAGTCCTTCACGGTTAACAAAAGTGAAATTCGCCCGCTTTTAATATTAGGAGCCCTTTTTACAATACAGATTATGTTCATGAATGTAGGTCAATATTTGACCACTGCTGGACATGCCACCGCGTTAAATTCCACTTACCCTATTTGGGCGGCAGTAATAGCCCATTTTTTGGTTCCAACCGATACTCTTACTCGATGGAAAGTACTGGCAATTGTTCTGTCCTACGTAGGTATATTGACGATAGTTTTTGGAGATGTCGGAATTGTCATACCAGATGTTTCCATAGAAGGTGACTTGATGAGTCTTTTGTCAGCCATTTTGTTGGGGTTGCGGCTGGTGTTGATGTCCAATTTTGCCCAAAACATGTCTGAGGCGAAAATTATGTTTGGGCAACTTATTATAGGAATCACGTTATTTTTCATAGGAAGTTTGATTTTTGAATCTCCTCAATACACCATTGAATCAAGGTTTTGGTTAGCGCTTGCCTATCAAGGATTTGTGATCGCAGGATTTGGATTTCTTGCCAATGCATGGTTGGTAAAGAAATATTTACCTTCGACAGTAACATTTTACTCATTTATACAACCACCTGCCGGTGTTTTATTGGCCTGGCTGGTTCTTGCAGAAGATCCAGGCCGAGGACTGCTAGGAGGTCTTGTATTTGTAGTTGCGGGTGCTATTACGTTTGGCTCTGAGTCGCTCATTAAAGCCAAGAAACGGGAGGCCTTAGCCTAATGAAAATTATTGATGTAATAAGTGAAGTTTTTGAGTGGGAAAGGCCCGGAATTTGGAATGGAGGACACTTTTACGGCCCAGGCCGGCTCCATAAGGTCACAGTTAAGACGGATGAAGGAATCGAAGGTTTTGGTTGGAATGGTGGTACTGCCGCTGAAAGACCTTTGAATGTGTTTCCTCCTTTTGTCGATTACTTTCGCGACTTGTTGATTGGAAGAGATCCGTTTGAAACTAGGAAGATAGCCGAAAATTTGGGTGAAAAGCACATAAAGATACTGGGCCCAGGGGGAGTTAACACACAAGTTTTAGCAGCAATAAATATCGCCTGTTGGGATATAAAAGGTAAAGCCCTAGGAAAATCAGTTCACGAATTACTAGGAGGGAGCCAAGATCGTATTAGAACATATATTGCTGGAGGTTATTATGCTGAGGGGAAAGGACTTAAAGAGCTTCAGGATGAGGTTCTTTTCAATATCAATGAAATGAATGCTGGTGCTGTGAAGATTAAAATCGGTGATCCAAATGAAGGTATTAAGGGTGATATGCTCAGGGTGGAGGCGGCTAGGAAGGCTGTAGGGGATGATGTAGTTTTGATGGTTGATGCAAATTGTGCCTTAGATCTGAATCAGTCATTAGACTTTGCTCATGAACTAGATAAATTTGGAGTGTATTGGTTTGAGGAACCTATGCCAATACATCGGTATAGAGAGCATGGTGTTTTGAAAGAAAATTCGAAGGTGAAAATTGCTACTGGCGAAAATGGATACCACCTTTCTCATTTCGAAACCCTCCTTGATCATCAAGGAGCTGATATTTTGAACGTCGATGTTGCAATTTGTTCCGGATATGACATTGCTAAAGATATAACTGATCTAGCTAAAGAAAGAGGCGTATCGATAGCTCCGCATGGTTGCCAAGAACTTCAATTACCTCTTGCAGCTGGTATACCTCATGGGGAATTCTTGGAATACTATCCAGTTGCGGTTGACCCACTCAGGGCAGAGATGTTTATGCCGCGAATGGTTCCCGACACTGATGGATATGTTACTGTGCCCGACAGACCCGGTATTGGATTTGAATTAAATATGGAGCTGCTAAATAGATATAAATTATCATGATAGATTTTCCTATGACCGTGCATTATCTGGAAATATCTTCTCGTGAAAATATCAATCGGAAGCTGGTTGTTCAAACTGATTTAAAAATAATCCAGGTCAGAGAACCTGATCCTGCTTTTGCCCAATGGCTCTATAGGGCAGTTGGTAAGGAATGGTACTGGGTTGATAGGTATTACTGGAGTTTAAATGAGTGGGAGGAATGGGTTTCAAATTCATGCATATCTTTGTGGATTATGGAGCTCTCAGGTAAGCCAATCGGGTTTTATATGTTGGATCCTCAAGATAATAACAATGTGGAAGTATCTTACTTTGGATTACTCCCGGGATACCTTGGAAGCGGGTTGGGTGGTCACCTTCTGACAAATGCTTTGGACGACGCATTTTCCATGGGGGCATCTAGGGTATGGCTGCATACTTGTAGTTTAGATCATCCATACGCTTTATCCAATTACGAGGCGCGTGGAATGAATGTGTACAAGGTAGAAGATGACTTGCAACATATACCCGATGGGTGGCCTATACCTGACTTAAGAGGCTAAGTTACTTTTCTAAGTTTACTTAGGCTACGAAGTTCTTTTGGTGGATTCATATGGCTGCCCCTGATCGTATATGAAACTTCACCAACATATATATCTCCGTGTGAATCTACACCGATACCATGAGGTGCTATGAATTTACCGGGTTCTTCACCTTCTTCAGGATGCCCAATTCTCCCGAGTTTTTCACCGGAAGGGCTGATGATACTTATGTTGTGTCCATGGTTAGGGGGAGTAGGATCTGCTTGTGTCATACCTGGTAGCTCGCCAATATATATATTTCCGTCTGGGCCAATAGTTAGCCCGTTGGGCATGAATATATTGTTCCAAACGTCTATAACATTGCCATCTGTGTCAAAAACTTGTACTCGGTGAGCTTCACGATCTGCCACTATGACCCTGTCGTCGTCGTCTACAGCTATATTGTGAGGTCTGAGAAATTGGCCAGGTTCTATACCAGGTTCTCCCCATGATTTGATGTATTCACCCTCAGCTGAATATTTATGAACTCGAAAATTTCCGTATCCATCGGTTATGAATATATCTCCACTCTTTTTTGATACCGCAGCATGTGTTGGACGGTTAAAAGGTTCACCTTTCCATATTTCTGATGATCTACCTGGAGTACCTATTGTCATGAGTAATTCACCTTCCCTGGTGAACTTAGTTATTGTATGGATTCCATCATCCGCACAGTAGACAGTATCATCAGGGCCTATCAAAATACCGTGTGTTCTATTGCTAAATATACCTGCTCCAAATCCTCTTAAGAAGTTGCCATCTCTATTAAAAACCATTACTGGATGGTCAGTATTACGGCTGAATGTGTATATTTCATCTTGCGAGTTTACTGCCACTCCGGGTGTTTCTATCAGTGTGGCTCCATTAGGGAGTATTGGCCATGAATCTACGGCTTCATATTTAAAATTACCAGTGCCGACTGTAACACTCATTTTGTCTCTCCTATTGTGAAAATATCTTTTCCTACGCTGAACATAACATTAGCTAGAAACACAGTCAATTTTGTTGAAATACACAAAAATACCCTGTTGTTGTAATGTTGAAAACAGAACATAAGTTCTATTATAATAACATTCTTAACTTTACTAGCATATAAAAATTAATTTAAAAATATGTCTAACAGAAATTCTAAAATCGGATGTCTTTTAATAACTCATTTCGGGGTTAAGTCAGAGATTAATAAAACACCTGAACTCTCTGATAATGAGATCATTTTGTATTCTCGCGAATCTTCTAAATTATCTATAGTTGAAGATTTTTCTAAAACTATAAAGAATATTTCAAAAGGAATTTCACTCTCATCTGCATTGTCCAAATATCCAGATTCCGTAAGGCTTGAATTTGACTGTAAAAATTATGAGCAAATCTTCGCTTCAGTCATATCAAATATTGCACGAATAACTCCAAAAATCGAGAGATCAAATTTGGGGATTATTTATATAAATATGCATGGGTTGAGTGAAATGTATGGAGGAGAAGCTAAATTAGTTACTCATATATTAGATTCAGTCCCATATTTTCTAGAACCAAGATTTGGGATATCTGTAAATAAGTTTTCTGCATATACCGCAGCCTTTTCCTCCATCCCGGGTGGGTCTACAAAAGTATTGGAAAACATTGATTCTTTCTTAGCTAATTTTAGTGTGGATATATTACCGGTCAAAAGAAGTACCATTATTAATTTTCATAAATTTGGGATGCATACAATTGGTGATATAGCGGCTCAAGATCAGGGGTTGATTTATTCTAAATTTGGAGATGAGGGTTGTAAAGCCTTATCGTTGTCTCGCGCTGAAAACGGTGATTACATTTCTTCTAATAAACCTGTTCAGGATTTAACTGAACACGTATCTTTACCATTTCCTTCTGATTCTCTTTCGGTTCTTTTTGCAACGTTAGAATTTTTAATACAGAGAGCTTTTATGCGACCTGTTTTGAAAAGTAAATATGTTAGGAAAATAGATATTTTCCTTGAACTTGTTGGATCTCAGATTTGGTCCAAGAGTTTGACCTTAAAGAGGCCGCTTAGTAATTCCAATGACTTATGTTTATTACTTAGATCAGAGCTAGAAAATTTGGAATTGTCCGGATCAGTTGAAGATATCTCGATTACAATTTCGGACTTTGTTGGAGAGCATGGTATTCAGTATCGTGCTTTCAAAGAAATTCACGATCACCTCGATGAAAGGAGAGATCAGTTGATTAAAGTAGACCGTCACATTCGTAAGAAAATACCTGCCAAGAATTCTCTTTACAAGCTTCTTACTGTGAATGCAGAGCATCCGGTTCCTGAGCGAAGGGCTCTACAAATTTCTATAGATCCTGATACAAAATTTTCTGTTATGCCTATTAATCTACCCCAAAAAATCACAGTTCAAGAACTAAATAATATTCCTAAATTTCTGTCTTTACCTAATGGAGATAATCTAAAAGTTAAAGTTTTAGACATCTGGAAGATTGACTTATGGTGGATCCAGGATCCGATTAGTCGTACTTATTATCGTATTAGTACACCTGAGCATAAGATCATGACGATATTTAAAGATAGTGTTGGAAAACGTTGGTATCGTCAAAACTACTGATGTACGTTAGCTCTAAATATGTGGAACTACACGCGCATAGTTTTTACTCTTTTGGTGAAGGGGCCTCTCATATAGGTGAACTTCTTACTAGAGCTTATGAACTAGCCTATTCTGCGATGGCTCTTACGGATTACAACATGTGTGGGGCGCTAGAATTTTCTAGGCAGTCTGATCATTTCGGGATAAAACCTATAACGGGTGCTGAAATAATTCTTGAGGATAATTCTCACATAGTTTTACTAGCTAAAAACAGGATCGGATATTCCAACATATCACGATTACTCACTTTAGCTAATGCATCGGATCGTAGAGAACCTAGGTTAGATCCTATGCATATACCTGAACATGCATCTGGAACCATACTACTCACTGGCGCACAGAATGGACTAATCTCAAATGCCATTAAAGAACACAAAATAGAAAGAGCAAAAACTGTGCTTAATAAGTACAGGGAGTATTTTGAAGATGATTCCATCTATATAGAGTTAAATCGTAATTTTATGTATGGCGATTCTAATCGTATAAATTCGTTAATTTCTATAGGATCAGATATGAAACTTCCGTTAGTTGCAACGAATAATGTTCATTACCATATTGCTGATAGATACAAGTTACAAAATGCCCTTACTTCAATTAGAAGTAATACGAATTTAGATAAATTAACCCACCTTCTTAAGATAAATTCCGAGTTTTACCTAAAATCAGAATCACAAATGCAACGGTTGTTTAAATCTATACCCAAGGCCATTACAAATACACTCGTTATATCTGATAGATGTGAGTTCAATTTGTCTTCTGATCTTGGTTATGAACTACCATCACCGAATGTTCCGGATGGGTTTACCCCTTTTACGTACCTTAGTCATCTTTGTTATGAAGCCGCGCAAAGACGCTATGGTGAGGTGGGCAATTCTGTAAACAATAGGTTGAGAGAGGAGTTGAGACTTATAAAAAAACATAATTTAGCAGGCTTCATGCTTTTATACCGCGAAATTGTTCTTATAGCACGAGAAATAAGTGTTGATATGGGTAAGTTGGATTCAGAGGAACCTATAGAAATCAGGTCACCTGGAAGAGGTAGAGGATCTTCAGTTGCCATGCTAACTGGATATTTAATAGGTATATCTCATGTTGACCCTCTGCTATACAACTTAACCTTAGAAAGGTTTGTACCAGAGGATTTAAAAATATTACCCGATATAGATATAGATTTTCCTAGGTCAATAAGAGAAAAATTAATACCTAGAATTCATGAGTATTTTGGACCTCAATTTGCAGTGCTCACAGGTATGATAACTAGGTATAAACTAAAAGGAATTTTGAAAGATTTAGGTAAAGTTTTTGGAGTACCAGATAGAGATATTAGCAATCTTTCAAAAAAAATTCATAATTCAGATCCTACCTCCTTGAAACATGAGATGTTGTCTATTCCAGAATTTAAAAATGTCGTTGACTTACCAGAATGGAAAAATATTATTTCTCTTGCCTCTCAGCTTAAAGACGCTCCCAAAACTTTAGGTCAGCATGTAGGGGGAATGATTCTAAGTTCCTCTCCCATTTCAGATATGGTCCCCTTTAGAAAAAGTGCACTCGAAGGTAGATACATCATTGATTGGGATAAAGATAGTATTGCTGATGCGGGGTTTGCAAAAATAGACATACTTTCTCTTCCTGTTTTGGATCAAATAGATGAATCTATATCTTTAATTCGGGATACAACAGGTAAGTTAGTTGATATTAGCCAAGTAGACCCAGAAGATAATGCGGTTTTTGACATGATAAACACAGGTTTATCAAAAGGTGTTTTTCTTCTCCAATCACCTGCGCAGTTAAAGATGGGCCAACGTCTTCTATCAAGAAGTTTAAACGACCTTGCTTATCAAGTTGCTTTAATAAGGCCTGGAGTAGGCGTACAGGGTAATTCAGTTTCACAGTTTGTAGAGCGCTATAGACATGGAATACCGTGGCAATATGATCACCATTTAGAACAACGCGCTCTTGAGCGGACTTGTGGGATTATTGTCTGGCAGGAACAGGTAGTACAGCTCATATCAGATATATCAGGGATAAGCCAGGCTGAATCAGATGAGATGCGAAGAGGATTTGCTAAAACTAATAATGAGGGTCTTATTAAAGTTTACTGGCAGAAATTTGTAAAAGGTGCCATTAAAAATGGGATTTCAAAAGAGATAGCACACAAAATATTTTCTAAACTAAATGGGCAGTATATGTTTCCCGAGTCTCACTCTCATGCTTTTGCTGTTTCAGCATACCAGTCAGCGTGGCTAAAAACTCATTATCCATTAGAGTTCTATGTCAGTCTTATGAATAATCAGCCCATGGGATTTTATCCTTTGGAGACTATTAAACAAGATGCGAGGAAATTTGGAGTCGATTTTTATAACCCTGATATTAATCATAGCCAAAACAAATGTACGGTTAATGGTAATTCACTTCTAATTGGGCTGGAATTTGTTAAAAATATTGGCATACAAAATTCCCAAAATATTATAGATGAGCGTGATGCCCGAGGCCCTTTTAATTCTGTAGGTGATTTTATTCGCAGGGTTCAAATAAAACCAGATTCAGTGGAATCATTAATTTTTTCTGGAGCATTTGATTCCCTTATATCTAATCGTAGGTTGGCTTTATGGGAATCAGGACTTTATAAAAGCCCATCTGGGTCGCAAATAACTTTGCCTATTTCGATGGATGACAATATACCTAGCTTAGCTGATTTTTCCAGCTATGAAAAAATGATATTGGAATATGAGGCCATAAATATGTACCCGAAAGGCCATATTATGGATTTTATTAGGCCTCTTCTGCCTTTGGATGTTTCAAGTACTTACGATGTTTATTCAATGAGAGAGGGTGAATTAGTATCTGTGTGCGGAATGGGAATTGCTAGACAACATCCAAGAGGGGATAAGGGGACCACCTTTGTTACGGTAGAGGATGAAAGTTCAGATATTCAATTAATACTTTGGTCGGACATACACAAAAAATATATAAGAGTTTTAGAAGACCCTATTATTTTGGCTACAGGAAAAATATCACGACATGACGGCACTACTAGTGTGGTTGTATCTCATTTAGAAACTCTAGAACCGAAGATTGGATTACCTTCTGCACATAATTGGTACTAATTTTCGGTTATATATTTCTCTAGCTGGTGGCTAAAAGTTCTCTCACAATGTTTCTTTCAAGTTCCAAGCCCAGCATGGTAGTGAGTTCTGTTCTACCATGGTCACCAATGGTTACTACAAAGGAAACTCCTAAAAGACGTCCAATTTTAAAATCAATGACAGTCGTGGATAATATTCCCTCCTCACCAGATTGAACTGCTCTTATCCCAACGGATCTGTCATAAAAATCATCGATTTCGAGTTCTTCAACAGCAACTAAAATTTGGTTTTCTCCAACTTCATTACCTACATTATTTCTAAATTGTGCAACAAACGTATCTGTCATCCATTTTTCAGAGTATTCTTGGTCTTTGAAAAGATGAACAACTGTAGCGGCCACAATATCTGAACCATCCTCGCTCTGTGGTACGGCAGAGGGGGATGCGAATTCCCTTAAGTACCCAGTAAGTCTACCTGCCTCATCATATTTTTCCTCTGTATTTCCAGGGAATCCGTGAATGGCCATGGTTTTATTATCCAAAATATTCTCTCTGAGTAGTGAGAATCCAGTCAGCTCATTTGGGAGCTGACCTAAATCCAAAGTCATATTTTGGAGTGATTCACTTGAAAGTTCGTATGTTGCTTGTGCTAATGAATTCGTCATTTTTATTACTGTTAATTTTTTAGCCCACATCAATGTACACCCTAAGTATAAACCGGTTGTCCATACTGGAGGTAACTGCCAAGCAGATGTTAAAATTCTCGCTGAGTGCTTTGAACATGCACTTGGAGTGCATCGTTATGCTCAATCAGTCAAAATTTCGACACCTGCTTTTAACTACAGTTTTATTTTTTTTAGTCGGCATTGTAGGGTGTGATGAATTTACAAAACATGATGAACATGATCTTGCCCAGACCCCTAATTCAATCTCTACTCCAGGTTCTCCTGTTGCTCCGGGGAGCATATTCAACTCACGGATTAATCACACAGCCACTTTTTTAGAGAGTGGAAAAATTTTGGTCGTGGGAGGTGAATCCAATGACGGAGGGATAAGTTCCCTTGAAATATATGACAGTGAAAATGGTAGCTGGGTTAATGGACAGTCATTGCCAAATCCTAGATTTGGACATACCGCCAATCTCATTGGCAGAGAGTCGGTATTAATCGCAGGGGGGGAGGATGGAGAAAATCCAACGGCATCTACAGTTATATACAATGCAAATGCCGACATGTGGACTCCTTCTTTAGATATGCTACAGCCTAGAACGAAACATGCATCCTCCATTCTCACAGACGGGAGAGTGATTGTAGTTGGAGGCACCAATAGTTCGGGGACTCTTTCTTCTTCAGAAATATATGACCCAGTTCTTCAGCATTGGACATCTTCAGGAGAATCTCTTTTGCCAAGAATTGGTCATTCGGTAACTGCATTGAGGAATGGAATGCTATTAGTGGTTGGTGGTCAGATACCAATAGAAAAATCAAATCAGAATTCCTTTTTACTTTGTGAAAATTCAGATGAGGCTGCTCCATCAGTTGGAGTAACTAGCGGATATGATTGTGAAGACGGCGCTGCGACGGTAACGGAGATTTATGATCCAACTAACGACAGCTGGAAAAAATCATCCCCTTTGTTGACCCCCCGGTGGGGACATACTGCTACTTTGCTTGATGACGGTAGAGTCCTTGTGGCTGGTGGGAAAAATAATTATTTGTCTGCTATCGAGTCTGAAATTTTTGATCCCAACACTGAAACTTGGGTGTCGGCAGGACAAATGTCATATGAAAGGACCGGCCATACTGCTTCTTTGCTTTCTGACGGAAGGGTTTTGATAGCTGGTGGTTTTACGTATGTACCGATCAGTTATGCTGAAATTTATGATGTGGAAAAAGGTTGGGTAAAAACCGAAAACCTAATGGGCCCTAGACATATGCATTCCGCTGTTCCTCTAAATGACGGGCAAGTTTTGATAATTGCTGGCAAGGCAGGCCTGTTTACTAATTTAACGAGGGTAGAACTGTACGATTCTGACTCAGGCTCTTGGAGTATAAAAGGGAAAATGCCTGTTGCTTTATGGGGCCACACAGCAATCCCATTGGATTGTGAAAATGTATTAATAGTAGGGGGCAAACGAAATGACGGTAGTTCCTATAATTTAGCATATTTGTTTGATGCAACGACCGGCGGATATCAAACGACAGGAAAAATGAATGTACCAAGATTTGGTCACTCAGCTACCAAAATTTCAGATGAGTCTGTGGTAGTAGCTGGTGGGCACCTTAATCCTTCATTTCAATCAGATTCAGTTGAGATTCTAAAGCTGGATACATCTGGTTCTTATGAGTGGGTCCTTGCTAAGCCAATGCCAATACCCCTTGAGAGGCATTCGGCCATTTATATTGGTGGAGGAAGATTATTTCTGACCGGTGGTTGGAATGGTTCAAGTGCTGCCTCAGATACGTGGATTTTTGATTTTAATAACAATTTATGGGATGTTGGCCCTCCAATGAAAGATGCGAGATGGGGCCATTCAATGGTTTGGCTTGATGACAAAACCGTTTTGATCTCAGGTGGTGTTGGGGACGATGGATTACCGTTGTCATCGGTCGAAAAATACGATTCAGTGAATTCTTCTATCGAGTTGGTTTCTTCGATGCAGGAGACCCGTAGTGGCCACAGGCTTCTTAAAGACAAAAATGGGGATGTTTATGCGATTGGTGGATACGGTTCCGAGGGTACTTCTTTGCCGTCATTCGAAAAATATCGTGTAAATTCCAATCAATGGAATAAATTACCTGATATGTCAGAAGCAAGGTCGGGCCATTCCGCGATAATTCTTAAGGATGAAAATATTCTCATCACTGGGGGAACCAAGGACTATAACACCCCTTCGGGGACCGCAGAATTATTTGATATGAAGTCTGGGCAGTGGAAATCAGCTGGAAGTATGAGGGAAGCAAGGATGGGCCATGTCTCTTATCAGTTCGATAGTAAAAGTGGGTTTAACTGCCCCGATTTTAATACTCATGGCGAGGTATTTATCATGGGTGGATATGGTCTGAGTGTGATGGACTCTGTAGAAGTTTACAGGCCAGGCGGTGGAGGTTGGTCTGCCTTTGAGTCTATCGTCCGAGGTTCCACAAAGGATAATTTAACCAGACTAGTGAAGGGAATATCGCAAAATTGGCATCGCTAAATTTTTTCTCCCTTGTTGTAAGGCGATCATTCAATGACCGCCATCTCATTTTACCCATATTATCAGGCATGCTTGTGGCTACTACCTTGATGTCTTCCGCACCAATGTATCTGGCCGCTTTGGATCAACAAGGAGTAAGGCAGACAGTAGATTTAACTACCAGAAATAAATCTGAAAACTATCTGGCACTGGAAATGTTCGTGTCTTCGATGGTTTTGGATGAGGAACGTATTGTCCGTTCAGATGAATTGATACAGCAAGCCGTGAATTTGTATTGGTCAGAAGCAATTTCTGGTTTAAATCGGTACCTAAAAACCGATGGGTTTAGTTTCTATAGGTCGTCAGAATCGGCAATAAGGGACCTAGAGGATGGCCCTGTGATATCACTTGAGGGGTATTTTCAGAGTTTCCAGGATATGGGGAGAGAGGTTGATTACATCATAGGATCACCACCGGCTTCTGATTTCCAATACCACCCGGACGGGCCGTTACTGGAGGTATCTCTCTCTACAGATTTAGCGGAAGAACTTTCAATTGAATACGGGGATGTTTTACTGGGGGTCCCCTATCCTGATAGCCGGATTAAATTGGGGGTTAGAGTAAGCGGAATTTTTGAGCCCCTGGACCCATATGACCCTATCTGGAAAGACGATATAGATAGATTTCTAATGCCAGTGATTCCCAAAGATGAAGGCTCCGAAGTATCGGATAAATGGTGGGAGGACCAAAAATATTATCTAGCTTTCTTTATATCTGAAGAAGCTATGATGAATTCAATTCCGCTGGCCTATCCAGGATCGATGGTTGAGGCACGTTGGGATCAACAAATCAATAGCCTAATTTTAAGAGAGTGGACTAGGGCTGAAATCGCCAGTTCTATCGATGGTCTTGACGGATTGCTTGCTAAACAAATACCGGGATTTCAACTTAGATCTGGGATAATTCTGATGTTAAAGGAATTTAAAACCCAAAGTTTTTTTTCCAGCATTCCATTGTTGTTACTTTTTGCTGTGATCGGTTCTTCCCTTTTATATTTCGTATTTATGATAAGTTCATACCTGATGCCGGCCAGAGAATCAGATAT
>VFFY01000113.1 GCA_009392675.1 SAR202 cluster bacterium
CTTAGAGAATTAAAAGAGCAAGGAAAAACTATAGTAATTGCTACTCATGATCTCAATACCCTAGCGGATCGATTCGATGAGGTCATATGTCTTAATAGGCATGTATGCGCTCAAGGATCTCCGGAGACAGCATTTACTCCCGCGGTCTTGGAAGAATTATATGGATCGCATCCTGGAATGTTTTTGAGTCATTCTTTAGGTCACCACCATGATTAACATCATCCTTGAACCGTTCCAATATGACTTTATGCTGCGAGCTCTATTTGTATCAAGTATGGCTGGAATTATATGCCCGATTTTAGGTGCCTATGTAGTTATTAGGGGTATGGGTTTTATGGGTGACGCTATGGCTCACGCGGTTATGCCAGGAATAGTGATTGCCCTAATCCTTGGTCTTTCCCCCTTTTTGGGTTCTGTGCCTATGGCGATTGTTGTTGCAGTGTCAGTTGGTTATTTAATTCACAAGAAAAATGTCAGTGTGGATACAGCCGTCGGGGTTATGTTCGCAGGATTGTTCTCTTTAGGGTTAGTTTTGATGTCTCTGGTTGGCGGTCTTACTGTAAGCATTGAGGATATATTACTTGGACAGATTTTGGGGGTGTCTAGGGTTGATATGTTGATTTCGTTTGTATTAACTGTTCTCGTGCTAGTTGCTCTTGTAACCTTCCACAAGCAACTTATTTTTTCTGGATTTGATCCTGTAGGGTCTGTCGTGGCAGGTTTAAATACTGGTGCCTTAAATTATATGTTCCTAATTTTGTTAGGCATATCCATTGTTGTTACTTTGCATGTAGTTGGAGTGGTTTTGGTTGTAGGGTTGTTGATAACTCCTGCCGCTGCGTCTCAGATGGTGATGCGGAGGTTCACGAGAGCCATGCTTTTAGGAATAGTCTTCGGGTTGTTTTCTACAGTGGTTGGCTTGTATGTATCCTATTATTTCGATCTTCCTTCAGGACCTGTAATGACTTTGATTTCGTTTGTGATTTTTCTATGCTGTGCTGTTTATGAAAAATTTTTCTCTCAGACACAGACGTCGCATTTGATGTAGAACTCTATGTTATGACCGACAATTGTGCCGGGTATGTCTGACTCGATACCTTTCAATAATCTTTCAACAGTCGAGGCTTTAAACTCTCCGACCTTCCCACATGATACGCAGACAGTATGATGATGGTGATCTACCTGAGAGAGTGAATATCTAGGATTTCCACCTGGAATAGAAAGACGACATATAACGTTTGCTTCCAGTAGAATTTTTAGGGTTCGAAATACAGTAGCCCGGGATACATTCGATAGATCATCTGCCATTTGCTCAGCGGTGAACCATTCGGCAGCAGCATGGATATAATCTGCTATTTTCTGTCTTGGAGCTGTAATTCTAAGTCCATGATCTTCCAATAGCGCCAATAGATTCGGCCTAGTCGTGTTTGAATTAGAGTTTGTCATTACAGATTCTCACCCAGACACAGAATACCAGATTTATTAGTTCTGGAAACATTGAAACTTTGCTAATCGCAACATCGTTCTAAGTTTTTAGATTCCGACAGTGTTAAACTTCCATACCAAAATACACAGATATTTATTATTGAAATGATGACAATTGACCTCTAGAAAAGAAGATAGCCTGGCTGACTCAGATCAGACTCCAGATACTTCAGTGAATCTTGGACAGAACAGATTAAAGTTTTTCTATGGGTGGTGGATTTGCATTGGTGGGGCTTTTGTTATGGCCATGTCATCTGGAATTAATTTTCACGGATTTGGCAACT
Organism: SAR202 cluster bacterium; assembly: GCA_009392675.1. Classification (GTDB taxonomy): domain Bacteria; phylum Chloroflexota; class Dehalococcoidia; order Lucifugimonadales; family UBA826; genus UBA11996. The sequence goes on from VFFY01000113.1 coordinate 1,770, forward strand.
TCATTATTCCTTTGAGTAAAGAATTTGGTTGGAGTAGAACCACCGTGTCGGCAGTGTTCTCTCTGGCTAGGCTTGAAGCTGGATTTATCGGGCCTGTAGAAGGGTGGGCGGTTGATAGGCTGGGCCCAAGAAAATTGATGTTAGTAGGGATACCCGTGATGGGATTGGGTTTCATTTTATTAAGTCAGGTTAGTGGTCTCGTTACATTTATGCTGGTTTATATTCTTGGCATAACGTTGGGGAACAGCCTTGGAATGCACGTGCCGGCCTCGGCTGCCGTCGCAAATTGGTTCAATAGAAAAAGAGGATTGGCATTTGGAATCATGTGGTCCGGTGTGGGGTTAGGAGGGTTGTTGGTGCCAGCCTTGGGGTGGGCTATTGATGTCTATGGGTGGAGGGATGCTTCGATTTACGTAGGCATCTTCGTCATATTTGTTGGTGTTCCTGTCGCTGCTTTGATGAGGCACAGGCCGGAGCAATACGGATTCTTGCCCGATGGACAAATAATTTCTCAGAAAATCTCCAATGGGAAACTCGGCGAGAATGAAGATTTTGAAGTTGACTTCACGGCTCGGGAGGCTCTTCAGACTTCGAGTTTCTGGTTTTTATCTTTATCGATAATGGCGAGGTCTCTAGTTACTGGAGGGGTCGGACTTCATTTGGTTCCGTACTTTGTTGGATTGGGAGCTAGCCCCATAGAGGCTGCAGCGTATGCAGGGTCGGTTGGCGTCATCAGTATTCCAGGACGCTTCGGTCTCAGTTACTTGGGAGATTATTTTAATAGGCGTTATATGATGGCCATTTCGCTACTATTCATGACCTTATCTATTGTATTACTAGCTAAAGCCGATTCCTTGTCTTCTTCCATTCCCGGATTGGTTGCCTATTCAATCTCTCAAGGGGGAATCTCTGTAATACCGCAATCCATTATCGCCGACTATTTCGGGAGAAAAGCATTCGCAACAATTTCTGGCTTTAGAAGCAGTATTCAGATGTTAGGGATTATTGTTGGTCCAGTAGTATCTGGGCTTGTATACGATAGTACGGGTAGTTATGAATGGGCTTTTTTGGGATTCGCAGTAGCCTCAATTGTGTCCATGTTATTGGTTCTTATGGCACTGCCTCCTTCGCCTCGGCACCGCGATATATTGGAAACTTCCTAGTAATCACATTTTTTGTAGTGATTTATGCTAGAATCCGACCATTAAAAATTTAAACCAAATTGGGGGAGCTTGGAACGGCCAGGCTGAGAGGGCAACGCTGATGTTGTCGACCCATTAAATACCTGATCTGGGTAATGCCAGCGGAGGGATCCCAATTTAAAAATCAAAAAATATCCTGGCCGCCACATAGTGGGCGGTTTTTTTTTGATTTTTAAATTAGAGACCAGATTTGAATGGAAAAAATAGTAGATAACCACATAAGTATTGCTGGTCTTAAGAAGACCATTTATCAGGACGGAAACCCGTTGAAAATTTTGGACGGGGTGGATTTATCGATTGAGAAATCTGAAATCATATCTGTATTAGGTCCGAGCGGTTGCGGAAAAAGTACGCTTCTTAACATTCTTGCTGGCCTTGATGAGCCTGATGAAGGTGACATCAATATAAGTGGGTTGGATTTTGCTTCCAGGTTGGGGTCAGTGGGATATATGCAGCAAAAGGACCTTCTGCTGCCTTGGCGCTCAGTAAAAGACAATGTCATCCTTGGTTTGGAAATCAAAGGTGTATCAAAGAGGCAGTCTTATCAAATGGTTGAACCATATTTTCAATCCTTTGGGTTATCTGGCTTTGAATCAAACTACCCACATACTCTGTCAGGGGGTATGAAGCAAAGGGCTTCATTTCTCAGGACTGTAATGACCGAACCAGATATTCTTCTTCTTGATGAACCATTTAGCGCCCTCGATGCATTAAATAGGTCTCGCCTGCAAATGTGGTTGCTGGATTTGCTGGATGGGATACAGCAAACTGTTTTATTGGTCACTCATGATGTGGATGAAGCCATTATGCTTTCGGACAGAATTTATGTGATGACCTCCCGACCTGGCCGAATTAATTCAGTAGAAAAAGTTCCATATTCAAGACCGAGAGACCGTGAGATCATTAATGACAGTTCATTTGTCGAATTGAAATCTAAAATACTTTCCTTTCTATGGGATCAGGATTAGCTGATGATAAATTGGTTGGTCAAATGGAGCCCAGCTTTTGGAATAGTATGTTTGATTGTCGGGGCATGGCAATTACTTGTGAAAATACAAGAAATACCTAGCTGGCTGTTACCCTCGCCATCTTCTGTGGCAACTACTATATATAACGATTACGGTATGCTTTTGAGGCATACCGTAGTAACTCTAGAAGAGATTATTTTGGGATTTTTTTTAGCTTTGGTTGTGGGTGTCATTTTAGCCTCCGCTATTTGTCTTTCACAGACGATTGAAAAGGCTTTATATCCGTTTATAATCGCTTCCCAAACGGTACCAATTATTGTTATAGCTCCTATGCTATTGGTTTGGATTGGGTATGGATTGGCACCTAAAATAATAGTGGTAGCTTTGATCAGTTTCTTTCCTATTGTGGTTAATACTGTAGATGGGATGAAATCTATCGATCCTGATATCCAAAAGTTAATGCATACATTAGGGGGAAAAAAAGCTCAAGTATTTTCGAAAATTATGATCCCATCCTCGCTTCCTTATTTATTCTCAGGTCTTAGAGTTGCCATAGCAATCAGCGTGATAGGTGCGGTAATCGGTGAATGGGTTGGTTCTAGCGAAGGACTTGGGTATCTGATGATTCGATCAAAGCCACAATTTCAAACAGAGCGAGTATTTGCAGCGATCATCATTCTATCTTTTATAGGGGTAGGGTTATTTGCTTTAATTACCTATTTAGAGAAGGTGTTTGTGCCGTGGTCCCATGAAAGGAGAAATTAAATTTACAGAATAGGAATTCATAAAGGACGATAGATGAAAAATAGGTTAATGGGATTCATCTTGCTAACAGTGTTAGCTTGCTTGAATTTCTCTTGCAATAACTCAACAGAAATTGTTCAAGTGAAACTTGCATTGGATTGGTATCCAAATGCTAATCACATCGGGTTATACATTGCTCAGGAAAAGGGCTATTTTGAAGATGAAAATCTAGAAGTTGAAATATATACTCCGTCGGATCCTTCTACAGTTTTACAAACGGTAGCTTCAGGTGCAGATGAGTTTGGTATGAATTACCAACCTGATGTTCTGATAGCCCGTTCGGAAGGGGTTCCAATAATTTCAGTTTTGGGTATGGTGCAGCACCCACTGAACTCGATGATGGCATTACAGTCTTCTGGAAACAAAACCCCGAAAGATCTGAAAGGAAAAAAGGTAGGATATCCGGGTATCCCTTGGAATGAAGATGCCTTGAATACCATGCTTGAGTCTGATGGTCTAAGCGGACTGGATGATATAGAACTAGTGAATGTAGGATGGGAATTGGGGTCGTCTATGTTATCTGAAACAGTAGATGCGATTATTGGAGCTTATTTTACTCATGAGAGCATACTTCTTAAAAATGAAGGACATCCTGTTAATGTGATGCGGATGGAAGAATGGGGTGTTCCAGACTATTACGAATTGGTGATGGTGACGAGTGAAGACTATTTGTCAGAAAATCCCGATGTGGTCCAAAAATTCACCCGAGCTGTTGGGAAGGGGTACACTGATGCCATTTCTGATCCGCAAGCCGGTGTTGATATCCTAAAGAAATATGCTCCTGAGATAGATGAAGATATCGATAGGCCCGGGGCAGATCTGCTCCAGGATTTATGGAAGGGAAAGAACGGCAGGTTTGGGACTCAAGAAGAGGTTAGGTGGGTATCTTTTTCTAACTGGATGAAAGCGAGGGGTATTATAGATGTAAATCTAGATCCGAAAGCTGCTTTCACAGATAAATTTTCTACTAAATAAAGTAAAAAAGGTTCTGGAAAGTGACATTAACTTCTGATCTGAAAGCAAAATATTGTGATCTCTGGGAATTGATGACTTATCATCCATTTGTTTCACAATTAGGCGATGGTTCCTTGCCGCCCAATATATTCAAAACATATTTCCTTCAGGATTATGTTTTTGTAAATGATTTAGTCGTTTTGGCAGCTCAAGCAGTTGCAAAAGCTCCAAATTTGAACGATGCATCGATTTTTAATGATTTTTTGACTGGTGTGTTGGACCCAGAAAATGACCTATTTATGCGATTTTTCAATCAGCTAGGAGCATCTGAAAAAGATTATTCTTCTGTTAAGGCTTCACCCACTACTCAAGCCTTTGGTGACTTTTTAGTCAGGACGTCTTTGGAAGGTACTTTTGATGAAATTGCCCTGGTGTTATATGTCACCGAGGGTACCTATTTAGATTGGGGAGCTCGATTGATGGAAGAAAAAGTGAATCCGGCTAATTCTGTTTACAGGGAATGGATTGACCTGCACGGACCCGAAGTACTTGGGGACTTGGTGTCTTGGTTAGAAAATCATATAAATAATTATTCAAAAATAACAGCTGAAAGAGCCGATTATCTATTTCACACAGCTCTTAGATATGAATTTTTGTTTTGGGAATCTGCATACAATGATGACCACTGGTTTGATATTTAAACGAAGATGAATTTAGAGGATCAACTATGAAGACACGTATGAAGACCACACCAAAGTGTTTGACGATAGCTGGATCAGATTCTGGTGGAGGCGCTGGCATACAAGCAGACCTTAAAACTTTTGCCGCAAATGGAGTTTATGGAACCTCAGCATTAACAGCCATAACCGCTCAAAATACTACTGGGGTACAAGATATATTGGAATTGCCAGTCACTTTAATTGAAAATCAAATCGATTCTGTATTGACAGATATTGGAACCGATGCTGTTAAAACTGGAATGTTGTCTAGCTCTGAAATAATCAGGGCTGTGGTAGGGAAGTTATCCCTATACCAAATCGAGAATGTAATTGTTGATCCGGTTATGGTCGCAAAAGGCGGTGATGCGTTATTGCAAGATGAAGCTATAGAAGCTTTAAAAACAGAACTAATTCCGATTGCGTCAGTCGTTACCCCAAATGGGCCGGAAGCTACTGCCATTACGGGTATAAATGTTGTTGATGTAAATAGTGCGAAAGCTGCCGCTGTCAAACTGGTAGAAATGGGTTGTAAAACAGCCGTGGTCAAAGGTGGTCATATAAATGAAGGACCAGCTACCGACATATTTTATGATGGGACATCCTTTCATCTGTTCACGACTAAAAGAGTCAACACACTCAACACGCATGGTACTGGTTGTACTTTCGCATCCGCAATCGCCGCTGGTATTGCTAAAGGATTGTCGACAAGAAATTCTGTTAGTGAAGCAAAAGCTTTTGTAACCGGCTCAATTAGGCATGATTTACAGATCGGGAATGGCCACGGACCTCTTAATCATTTCTACGAACATTGGAAATCTGAAGAATCGGGAATTCATTGAATGTCCATCACGAGATGTTATGATTCACCGGTTTTTGACCACTGAGTTCTTGGAGAGACAAATGGAGTCTGTTGAAGTAAGCCCCGAATTGCGGAAAGGAAGAAACCAATTAGCCGTCACCGTTACATTGGGACACGCCGTCAAGCATGTATTCAATTCAGCTTTGCCTATTCTTTTAACATTAATGAAAGGTGACTTAGGTTTATCAAACACACAATACGGCGTTATTACTAGTGTAGGTAGAGGAACGAGTGGCGCGACAACTATGGTTGCAGGGTACTTAGGGGAGAGGTTCGCAAACAGAGCCGGACTAATGCTTTTTATCTCTCTGAGCATGATGGGTATATCGTATTTCCTTCTCGGGTTTGCACCCAGCTTTTGGTGGGTATTGGCTGTGATGCTATTGGTTGGCATTGGACCATCTCTATATCACCCACCAGCAATAGCCTCATTGTCGAGGAAATTTCCAGACCGAAGAGGGTTTGCTATATCCCTACATGGTACAGGTGGTTCTGTTGGGGAAATGCTTGGACCTATTGTGGTTGGGTTGCTAACGACTGAGTCTGTAAAAACGGCCTCAATTATATCGCTTACTTACTTAGTAGCTTTCCAATGGAATGAAGTTCTTAAAATCAGTGTTTTCCCAGCCTTATTATTCGCTGTACTTGTTTATTTGATGATGAGAAATATTCCAACAGCTGATAGCGATACTGCGTCACTAAGAGATTATTTTGGGGATGTTGGCTTATTGCTCAAAGATAAAGTCATGCTAGGCCTTATCTTTGTCACTGCCTTTAGGTCAATGGCTCAAGCGACGATCGTTGCATTTTTGCCGGTGTATTTGATTGATACACTTGGGAAAGATGCAATCACAACAGCATTTTTCATTGCAGGCGCACAGGCAACTGGAATTGTTGCGCAACCTATTATGGGTTGGTTGTCGGATAAATACGGAAGGAAAATTGTGCTAGTGCCTGCAATGTCTCTCCTAGGAGTTCTCTATTTGACTCTTAGTGTTGCTGATGATGGTGTCCAACTTATGCTTAACGTGTTAGCTATGGGTGCGTTTGTATATTCTCTGCATACGATATTCATAGCAGCAGCAATGGATGTGGCCAAAGGCAGAGCTCAGTCCACCGTTGTTTCGCTAATTTATGGTGCCAGCTTTTTGGGCACAATAGGACCCGTCATAGCCGGGCTTTTATCTGACACTGATTTAGGTATCAAAAGTTGTTTCATTTTCAGCGGAGTTGTCGCCTTGATATCCACAGCAATTTTAGCTGGATTGAAATTGCCTAAGACAATTAACCAACAACAAGCGCACTGAAATCAAGTAATATGATTTCATGATACCTGAATTATATACGGCGACGTTTGTCTTTCAGTAGTGACTATGGGCCCAGTTTCATAATAGAACAAATCGATTTCAGACCTGACTCCAAATTCCCCAGGTATGTATATGCCGGGTTCTATGGTAAATCCGATTTTTGGGCTTATAGTGCGGGTGTCGATGGTTTCCCATCCATCTAGGTTGACGGCATTTCCATGTGCCTCTCTGCCTAGACTATGTCCTAATCTATGACTGAAATATTTGCCATATCCCATGTTATCTATGTACCTTCTAGCTTCAGCATCAACTTCCCAACCCTGTAGCTCTCTTCCCTCATGATAGGCTTTTTCTAGCAGAGTAACTGCAGCATCGCGACCGCCTATGACGGTGTTAAATACTTCTAGATGTTTTTTCGGTACCTCGTCACCTATGAATGCTGTCCAGGTTATATCGGCACAAACAGAGGGTTCATCTCCTATTCTTCCCCATAAGTCAATTAAGACCCAATCTCCCTTACTCATTGTTGAAGAATTAGCTTCTGTGGGCTCAAAGTGAGGGTCCGTTGCATGGTTGTTTATAGCTACGACTGGGCCATCGGGAGTTATAAGATTACTTTCTGTGAACCGATTTCGTATAAATTCAGCAACCTCAAATTCCGTTAGGTTAGTATCTAAGTTTTCACTAATGAAGTTGAATGCTTCTTTAACTGTAGTGGTCAAAATTTCAGCGGCCTTTAAATGCGAATCCAGCTCTTTGTCAGACCATCTCTGTGTAGCATATTGAATTAAATTAGCCGATGTAACAACTTCAACCCCCAGACTTCGAACTAGCTCTAAGGTGCCGGCATCAATTTTTGCGACTCTAGGTAAAACTCCCATTGGTGAGTATTCCATAGCAACTTTTCCGTGTTGAGGTAGGTGAGATTTCAAGGAGTCAATCATTTGTTCCCGGCTTACCCAGAATTCCGCTTTTATTCCTATATGTTCAAACCTATTTTGATCTACAAAACTTACAATGAATTTAGGATCGGAATTTGCAGGTATCCATAGCCAGCATGGTCTAGTTACATTTGATATGTAACCAATGGCGTCCCACAAAATGGGATTCATTCCCCTGTAGTCATAGAGGAGCCAGCCATCAATTTCGTTTTCTTGCATGTATTCTTGAGCTTGTGAAATCATTTCGAAGACTGAGTTTTCGTTTTGAAGCATTTAATCTACCTTCTGGCCCATGTCATGGGTTTTAACAAAATTTAAAATTCCATCCGCAGTAATTTCGGTTTGATCACCTTTGCTCAAATCTCTCAGAGTGTATAAACCCGTGGATAATTCATCATCCCCAATGATTATTACGTGGGATGAATTCATGTGAGATGCATATCGCATTTGACTTCTTAATCCCCTTGAAGGGCCGACAAAAGCTTCTTTTCCTAATTGTCTTATTTGAGTTGATAGGCTAATGGCTTCTTTTTTAGCTCCTTCTCCGATGTGTGCAAACATAATGCTTAGTTTGGGATTAGATGCGATATCTATTTCAAGCCTTTTAATATTTTCGATCACTCGCTCTATTCCCATTCCAAAACCTATGCCAGGCGTTGTTGGACCTCCCAATTGTTCTAGCAGACCATCATAGCGGCCTCCTCCGGCTATAACATTGGTCCTTCTTTCCGTAGGAGGGGTTATTTCGTAAACAGTTCTTGAATAATAATCCAGGCCTCGGACAAGGGTGTTGTCAATTTCGTATCCAATACCAGTGGTTTCTAAATATTCTTGGAGCTGGACCCAGTGAGCATTGCACGGAAGGCAAAGATATTCGGTACTTTTCGGAGCAGATTGAATCACTGGTTGGCAAGATTCCATTTTGCAATCCAAAAGACGAAGAGGATTGGTCTCCAATCGCCTTACACAATCGGGACAGAGAGATTGGGAATAATTTTGATAGTAGGTTTGCAAAGCATTAACGTATTTTGGTCTGCAGTTCGAGTCGCCAATACTGTTGATCCTTAGAGAAATATCATCGATGCCTACACTTGTTAGAAATCTCCAAGAAACTTCTATAACTTCGGCATCAATATAGGGATCTGATTCACCGAAGGCCTCTATGCCAAATTGGTGAAAGGCTCTGAACCTGCCGGCCTGAGGCCTTTCGTATCTGAAATTTGGACAAAGATAGAAAAGTCTCACTGGTTGGGGCATGTTATGCATACCGTGTTGAATGTAGGCTCGACAAACAGAAGCTGTACCCTCCGGTCTAAGGGTTAGCGAATCCCCTCCTCTATCACTAAAGGTGTAGGTTTCCTTTTCCACTATGTCTGTTGAATCACCAATGCTTCTAATATACAGATTGGTATCTTCAAAAACAGGTGTATCAATTCTTCTATATCCGAAGCTTTCAGCAACCTGTGAAGCGGTGTTTTCTACGTAGCGCCAATATCTTTGATCATCTGGTAATACATCAGTGGTACCTCGTGGGGCTTGGAATTCCATTTCATCTCCCTCTATTTTGGAACCCAACCATTTTATATTAAAAATTAAGATCAGAGTGGCTTCGTCATACTGCTCAAGTTGCGATATAATTTGCCAACTTTCAAAATATGTCCTAGTAGAAACAAATGAGGAATGAGAGGAGCAAGCCAAGTAATGTCTTGGTTTGTTTGGTGACCAATAGTTTGGAGAGTTTTGCTCCATGGTTAATGTTGGGAATGTAATTGTTGATGACGCCTTATATGAAAAAATGGGGCATTACCTTGCCTCCGACAAGGTAGAATTAGTTGCTAAAGCCTATGCTTTTGCCGAAAAAGCACACGCTGGCCAGAGCCGTCTTTCCGGAGAGGAATTTTTTGAACATCCAAAACAAACAGCCCTTTTTTTGGCTGATCTCCGCTTGGATGCAAGCGCTCTCTCTGCTGCTCTTCTACACGATGTTTTGGAAGACTGTGATGTTACCTTTGACGAACTTTCAATGGAATTTGGGAGTGATGTGGCTGGATTAGTGGATGGGGTTACAAAGCTTACCAAGGCGGAGGTAATGGGAGATTCCCAGTTTCTGCCTAGGTCCGAGAGTGACTTCGAGGAGACTTCATTAGACGACATCGCTCAAGCAGAAACCTTACGAAAAATGCTTATGGCAATGGCCGAGGATGTTAGGGTGGTTTTAATCAAACTAGCCGACAGGCTACATAACATGAGAACTGTCGGGTCTCTGCCTCAAATCCGCCGAGAGGCAATGGCCAAAGAGACTTTGGAAATATATGCTCCGTTGGCTCACAGGCTGGGTATTTGGGAAATAAAATGGATGCTTGAGGATTTATCTTTCCAACAAATCGATCCTGATGCATATAAACAAATTTCCCTTCGATTGAATTCCAAGCGCGGTAAGCGGGAAGAGTATATTGCCAAGGTTGTGGAAATAGTAAAAGCTGAACTCAACAAAGCTGGTATATCAGCGGACATATATGGGAGACCCAAACACATATATAGCATTCATAAGAAGTCACAAAGGTATCATGAATCCAACAGAGAGGTTAGTGAAATATATGACCTTTTTGCTGTACGTATCCTAGTGAATGAAGTTAAAGATTGCTATGGAACCCTTGGAGTAATGCATACTAAATGGAGACCTTTGCCTGGGCAGTTCGATGACTACATAGCCAATCCTAAAGACAATCTCTATCAGTCACTCCACACTGCCGTTTTGTGTGAAGAGTCCTCCCCAGTGGAAATTCAAATCCGAACTCATGATATGCATCAGGTAGCCGAATATGGCGTGGCGGCCCATTGGCTTTACAAAGAAACCGGGGAACTTGATGTTCAGTTTGAAGAAAAAATGACTTGGCTGCGACAACTTCTAGAATGGCAACGGGACGTGAGTGGAGCAGTAGAATTCGTAGAATCTTTCAAAACGGATATTTTCCAGAATCAGGTTTTTGTTTATACACCTAATGGCGAGGTCATAGAACTTCCTACCGGTTCCACCCCACTTGATTTTGCGTACAGGATTCATACTGATATTGGGCATGGTTGTGTTGGAGCGAAGGTGAACGGCAAGTTAGTGGCTTTGAATTATCATCTACAAAACGGTGACACTATCCAGATAATGACCAGTAAGGTCACTAGGGGACCAAGTCTAGATTGGATTAATCCTAGTTTGGGATATGCCAAGACTTCTTCAGCACGAGCCAAGATGCGCCAATGGTTTAACAGACAAGAGCGCCAAACAAATATAGAACGAGGAAAAGAAGTATTTCAGAAACAATTAGCAAGATTAGATTTGAATGTTACCCCGGAAATAGTAGTAGAAATGTTTAGGTATAAAACCGTTGATGATATGTTTGCCGATTTGGGAGGAGGTTCATTGTCGACAGCCAAATTGATATCTAGAATATCGTTAAAGTCTGGACTTCCTGATGAGTTGGTTCACTCGACACCGCCTAAAACAGGACCGGCTTCAGGGGTCCAGGTCCTTGGGGTAGGAGATCTACTAACCAATATTGCTAGATGCTGTAATCCAATAATGGGAGACGAAATTACAGGTTTTATTACGAGGGGACGAGGTGTCACCGTTCACAGGAAATCGTGCCCAAACATAATCTCTGAAGATGAGTTGGATCGGATAGTACCGGTAGATTGGGGAGAATCCAGGACGCTGTATCCGGTAAGAATTCAATTGGATTGTTGGGACCGCGTCGGGTTGTTAGGAGACGTTACATCAGTGGTCTCCAATGAACGAATTAATATTGCCAATATTAATTCTGAAGAGTACGATGATAGGTGCGTCATTTCGCTGACGGTGTACACAAATGGTATCGATCAACTGGGACATTTGTACACGAAATTAGAGGCTGTTAATGGAGTTGATGGGGTTAGCCGGCTGAGGAATATTGATTCCCGAAATGATATTGAAAATTAGTTTTTAGAAAATGCAACAGGAGACTCGAATAAAGTGCCAAGCGCAAAAGCTTTTAGGGTTAGTGAAAGAAAGAAAAGTATCAACCAACCCTTAAGATCACGGGCCAGAAATTTGGTTACGAGGACGCGGAGGATGATTGCTGATGGGGACATAGAGGGTGCTGAAGTAGCCGCAAAAGGGGCAGTGGTGGCCTTGGATAAAGCTGCTGGAAAGGGTGCGATGCACAGAAATACGGTGTCAAGAAAGAAATCAAGACTTATTAAGCATCTCAACGATGCTAAAAACAATCAGGAGTAACTGTCATGCTTAGAATTAGGCTTAGAAGGACAGGCTCTAAGAACCAACCAAGCTATCGAATAGTTGTGGCAGATTCTCGCAAACCGAGAGATGGGCGCTTTGTTGAATACCTAGGGCACTATAATCCCCGCTTTGATCCTCCGGAAATGGTCATGGATACTGAAAAGGCACAAAAATGGATTAGTCAGGGAGCCCAGCCCTCTGATGCCGTAAAGAGAATAATAGAAAAAGTTTCAATGGACAATGGAGACTCTGAAGACGGGGAAGAAGCGTAAATTTTCTAAGATGAAATTTAATTGTATTTCCAATCTCAGCTAATATGAAAGAACTTATAGAGTACATAGTTAAAGCTATCGTGTCTTATCCAGATGACGTTGTAGTTTCCTCAAGCGAGAAAGATGACGGAGACATCACCTATATATTGCAAGTTCATCCCGACGACAAAGGTCGAGTGATTGGGCGACAAGGTAGAGTTGCTCAATCGATAAGAAGTTTGTTACGGGTAGCTGCTGTTAAGAATGGATTTCATGTCAGTCTGGAGATTGAGTAAACACCTCACATCCCATGTTTCCTGGCGATCAGTAGAATCAGCTCATAACACCTTCGGAAAATATTATTCATGGTTGGTTTTATATGGATGACGATTTAGTTACGGTTGGAATAATACGGGGTGTCCGAGGTCTCCGAGGTCAATTACGAGTTGAATCCCTATCTGATTTTCCAGAGAGATTTTCAAAAGGCCAGTCCCTGCAACTCAATGATATGCCTAGGGAGATAGTTAATGTTTTTAATGACAAAAAGGGGCTGATTGTAGAGCTAGATGGTATTGATAGCCGCGAGGCTGCTGAGAAATATCGGGGATGTGAATTGAAGATTGACTCTCAAGAATCTGGGAACTTGAATTCAGAAAACAGCTATTTTCATCACGAAATCATTGGTATGGCAGTTTTGGACGAAAACAACACGGAATTAGGGACTGTGAAAGAGATTATAGAAACGGGAGCTAATGACGTATACGTTATAAGTAACTCAGTGGATAAAGATATTTTGATACCAGCGATCAGGTCGGTTGTAGGTGAGGTATGTGTGGGAAGTAAAATTATGAGGATTACTCTTCCTAAAGACTTAAATACTAGGAACTGATTTTGCATATACCTGATCCAATGGATTAGGTATTGGTTTGTTAATCAACATCAACCTCTAATTTGTTCGTGTATTTTAGACTTTGTAATCGTTGACACACATTTTATCCATAGCTATAATTATTCCTTGTCGCCCCAAAAGCGAGGGCTTATTTCGGTAAAAAAAAGAGATAAAAAATCAGGAAATTTTATGCCTACGGTTAACCAGCTCATAAGGAAGAAGAGGCGCAAGAAGGTACGGAAAAATACGGCGCCTGCGTTAGATCTTAGTTGGAACACTCTCAAGAACAAGGCTAGCCGAGGGGCACGCTCTCCACACAAACGAGGGGTATGTGTCCAAGTTAGAACTCAGACACCTAAGAAACCTAACTCGGCCTTAAGAAAGGTGGCTCGGGTAAGACTGACTAATGGAATGGAGGTCACCGCTTATATTCCGGGCGAGGGACATAATTTGCAGGAGCACTCAGTCGTTTTAATAAGAGGCGGTAAGGTTCGGGATTTGCCAGGAGTACGGTATCACGTTGTGCGAGGGGTTTTAGATACAGCTGGAGTTCAGGATCGAAAGAGAAGTCGTAGCAAATACGGAACTCGAATAGAAGAAAGTTAAATTAATAGATAATGGCTTGTTGTAAATTAAGGTATCAATTCAGAGAAGTTATATGGCGAGAAGAAGAAGAGCAGAAATAAGAAAGATTTTGCCGGACCCTAAATATAATAGTGTCGATCTGGCCAAATTTATAAATAATGTTATGTCCAATGGTAAAAAAACAGTTGCCCAAAGAATTGTTTACTCTGCCATAGAGAGCGCAGAGCAAGAGGCAGGCAGGTCCGGATTCGAGGTTTTCGAGCAAGCAATTCGAAACGCGACTCCCATGATTGAAGTACGCTCCAGAAGAGTTGGAGGAGCCAATTACCAAGTGCCTGCCGAAGTTAGGCCGGCACGGCGTATGGCTTTAGCTATGAGATGGCTTGTTACTGGTGCTAGGCAAAGGACAGGTAGGGGAATGTCAGAGAAGTTGTCAGCTGAATTGTTGGATGCTTCTAGGGGGCAGGGAGCGGCTGTGAGGCGCAAAGAAGAGGTTTTCAGGATGGCAGAGGCCAACAGGGCTTTTGCTCATTATCGCTGGTGATCGATTTAGTAATCTCTATTGAATAATCCCTATTGAAGGATATTGACAGTGGCACGGAATTCCCTAAAACAAACTAGAAATATTGGTTTTATAGCCCATATTGACGCAGGTAAAACAACTGTGTCAGAGAGAGTTTTATATTTTACTGGGCGGATCCATAAATTGGGCACCGTTGATGATGGAAACACAGCTACCGATTGGATGGACCAAGAAAGAGAGAGGGGAATAACCATAGTCTCTGCCGCTACAGCGACGAAATGGAAAGATTGGGAGTTAAATATTATTGATACTCCCGGGCACGTGGATTTTACTGCGGAGGTGGAGAGGAGCCTTAGAATTTTAGACGGTGGCATTGTTGTGTTTGATTCTGTAGCTGGAGTTCAACCTCAATCCGAGACTGTGTGGAGACAAGCTGATAAATATCAGGTGCCTCGCATATGTTTTATAAATAAAATGGATAAGGTGGGTGCTGATTATTACCACGCGATAAGCACTATAGTGCAGAGACTAAAGGCAAACCCTGTTCCAATACAGATACCTATGGGGAGTGAGGATCAATTCTATGGGGTCATCAATCTAGTGGAAGGTAGATCCTTTATATTCGATGATGAGGGGAACATGACTGAAGGTGGAGTCCCCGAAGAGTTCGCAGAAGAGTTTGAGGTCAGGCGGTCAGAAATGATTGAGAAGATAGCGGAGCAAGACGATAATCTTCTGGAAAAATTTCTTCTTGAAGAAGATATCTCGGAGGAAGAACTTAAGGCAGCTATACGGTCTGTAACCATTTCTAATAAAGTTGTTCCTGTTCTTTGTGGGACGGCTTTAAAGAACAAATGTGTTCAGCCTTTGCTAGATGCAATAGGAGAATATTTACCTTCGCCTTTGGATGTCCCTCCAGTAGAAGGTGTTAAGCCAGGTACTGATGATGTGATCGAGAGAGAGGCCAGCAACGACGAACCATTCGCCGCACTTGCCTTTAAAACTGTGACGGATCCCTTCATTGGTAGGCTTGTCTACTTCCGTGTTTACTCTGGTTCAGCAAAGTCAGGGACGAGTGTTTTGAATACTGTGACAGGAGATAGGGAAAGACTTGGCAGAATAGTTAAAATGCACGCAGACCAAAGGGAAGATGTTGAGGAGGTTTTTGCGGGGGAAATCGCCGCGGCAATTGGCCTCAAGGATACCACCACTGGCGAGACTATCAGCTCGATACAAGACCCGATTTTACTGGAAAAGATTGAATTTCCAGATCCGGTCGTATCGGTTGCAATTGAACCCAAGGCTAGAGTAGATCAAGATAAGTTATCTGATGCATTGGTTAAATTGTCTGATGAAGATCCCACTTTCACAATTATTTATGATGACGAAACCGGTCAGACTGTTATGTCAGGTATGGGTGAATTGCACCTGGAAATTCTAACCGATCGGATGAAGAGAGAATTTAAAGTTGAAGCCAACGTTGGAAAACCAAGGGTTGCATTCAGAGAGACTATTAGGAAAACAACAACCGCTGAAGGCAAATTTATAAGGCAATCGGGAGGTCATGGCCAGTATGGCCACGTGATAATAGAGATGGAGCCGCTTCAAAGAGGTGAGGGGGTACAGTTTGAAAACCGTATCAGAGGGGGATCTATTCCGACCGAATTTATATCTTCAGTGGAGGTTGGCGTCCGAGGTGCGTTGAAAAATGGGCCTAAATCAGGATTCCCGGTGATTGATCTTCTGGTTAGGCTTATTGATGGCACTTACCACGATGTTGATTCCTCCAAAGTTTCATTTGAAATTGCGGGTTCAATGGCCACAAGGACTGCTATTGATAGATGCAGTCCTGTTGTTCTAGAGCCTGTGATGAAACTGGAAGTTGTTACCCCTGAAGATTACTTGGGAGAAGTAATCGGGGATCTGGGTAGGAGAAGGGCTGGAGTGGAGAGTATTGATGCCCAAGGGGACACACAAATAGTCAAAGCATCTCTTCCATTGGCTGAGAGTTTTGGATACGCAAATGATTTGCGCTCCATCACTCAAGGAAGAGCGGGATATTCTATGGAATTCGAAAAATATTTGGAAGCTCCTGAGTCAGTCGTGGAAGCTCAGGCCACTTAGGACATTTAAGAAATGGTACAGAACGCTCAAAAAATCAGGGTTATATTAAAAGCATTTGATCACAGAATTTTGGATCAATCCGCAGGCCAGATAGTTGAAACTGCTGAAAGGACTGGAGCTAGGGTTGCTGGTCCGGTGCCACTGCCCACTGCTATTAAACGGTTTTGTGTGTTAAGGGCGCCTCATATTGATAAGGATTCTCGGGAGCATTTCGAGATGCGGACTCATAATCGACTTATCGATATACATAACCCCACATCTAAAACGATAGATTCATTGACTAATTTGGACATGCCTGCTGGTGTGGACATATCAATCAAGTTGTAGGTACGGAAAGATGTCAATTGTAGGGATAATAGGCAAAGTCATTGGGGGAACCCAGCATTTTTATGAAGACGGTACTGCTCACGCAGTTACTGCTATTGAAGCTGGCCCTTGTACTATCACCCAGATTAAATCTTTGAAAAAAGATGGATACCAAAGCGTTCAATTGGGATTTGAAAGGCTTAAGAAGGCAAATAAGCCAAAGAGGGGTCACTTAGCGGTGGCTGGTGATGACCTGTTCCGACACCTTCGGGAGACAAAGTCCGAAGACTATGAAAGTTTAGAACTGGGGTCCCAAATTGACGTGGGAATGTTTGAGGTGGGAGAAAAAGTTAATGTCACAGGGATTTCGAAAGGAAAAGGGTTTCAAGGGGGAGTTAAAAGATATAACTTTCGGGGAGGACCTAAAACTCACGGTCAATCTGATAGGCATCGTGCCCCAGGATCAATTGGAGCCGGAACCACCCCGGGACGTGTCATCAAAGGAATGAGAATGGCAGGTCGTATGGGTGGAGACAAGGTGACTGTGAAGAATTTAGATGTCGTAATGGTGGATACTGAGAGGAATCTTCTGTTGGTGAAAGGTGCTGTACCAGGGCATCGTAATTCTGTGTTACTTATATCTAAATCCAATACAAAGAGTTAAAAGTAGTGAAACTTCAAATAAAAAATATTCAAGGAGAGAACGCTGGCGATCTGGAAGTTCGTGACGATGTTTTTGGGGTGCCAGTCAAATCGGCCTTGGTTCATCAGGTAATGGTTGGCCAGCTGGCCAACAAAAGGCAAGGCACGGCCAAAACCAAAACCAGATCAGAAGTGTCAGGCGGCGGGGCTAAACCTCGACCACAAAAAGGCACCGGAAGTTCCAGGCAGGGCTCTACTAGTTCCCCTGTGTGGGTTGGTGGAGGAAGAGCCTTTGGCCCTTCCCCGCGAAGCTACAGGAAACGGACTCCCAAGAAGATGAGGCGTTTGGCATTGCTGTCAGTCTTGTCTGATAAGGCTCGTCATTCAGATTTACTTCTTCTTGATTCTCTAGAATTGAAGGAAGGAAAGACAAAAGAAATTGTGTCGATACTTTCTGATTTGAATGTCTCGAATTCAGCTTTGATAGTGACTGATGGAACAAATAAAAAATTGGTTCAATCAGCAGGAAATGTTGGTAAGGTAAGAACTTTACCAGTGCAAGTACTCAACACACTAGAGTTACTTAATAAAAAGCAATTAATAATCACGGTTGATGCAGTAAAAAGGATCGAAGAGTTATGGGGAGGAGTTTATAGAGGGGAAAGTTCTTCAAGCGATTCTTCAGGTGAAGAAATTAATGTGGAGAAAGAAGAAGCTCATGCTGAGCCCCAAATTGTGGAAGATGCGGTGGAGGAGGTTGTTGTCGAAGAAGTCAATATAACTTCCGTAGAAGAGCTCAACCTTTCGACCAGAACTAGAAATATATTGCTGCAAGCGGGCGTTACTGAAATCAATGATCTGATAGGTCTGTCCAAAGTGGAACTTATGGCTATACAAAGCTTTGGAGAGAAGTCTTATCTGGAAGTTCGAGAACAGTTGCGAAATATAAATTTACTGCCTTCAGACTGGAAATAAAAGGTAAGCAGAGATGAGTAAGCATCATAAATACGCAATTTTAAAACGACCCTTGATCACGGAAAAATCTACACTGATGCAAGAAAATGGTCGCTATGTATTTGAAGTGGCCAAAACTGCTACTAAACTCGAAGTTAAAGAGGCAGTTCAGGAAGTTTTCGGAGTCACGGTGATTAAAGTTCACACCATGAACGTAAAAGGAAAAATGAAGCGCTTTGGCCCCAAATTTTCTCAGAGACCCTCCTGGAAGAAGGCCATCGTTTTGGTGGCCCCTGGGGATTCAATAACTTTGTTTGAGGGAGTTTGATGGCATTAAAAACTAGAAAACCAACAACCCCCGGCCAAAGGGGATTAGTACTTCAGAGTACGGACGATATAACTGAAAGAAAGCCGCGAAAAAACTTAGTCAAGCCCTTAAAGAAAACAGGTGGAAGAAATTCTTCCGGGCGTGTAACGGTGAGGCATCGTGGTGGAGGTCATAAGAGACGATATAGAGTAATCGACTTCAAAAGAGATAATTATGGTGTGTCTGGGACCGTCGAGACCATTGAATATGATCCTAATCGCTCTTGCCGAATAGCTCTTATTAAGTTTGAGAACGGTGATTGGCGATATATCCTGGCTCCAAATGAAATTCATGTAGGAGACCGAGTTAGATCTGGTGAGGACGCTGATATTCGTCCAGGCCATGCATTGCCATTAGAAAAAATGCCATCAGGAACTTTGGTTCACAATGTGGAATTGACTAAAGGAAAAGGTGGGCAGATCGTGAGAAGTGCGGGTGGCTATGCACAGGTACTGGCTAGCGAGGGGAAGTACACCTTATTACGCTTACCCTCCGGAGAAATGAGAAATGTTTTAAGTATGTGCATGGCGACGGTTGGTCAATTGAGCGCCCTGGATAAGAAAAATGTGAAACTTGGTAAAGCCGGCAGGAATAGAAACTTGGGGAGAAGACCATCGGTGCGTGGGGTTGCAATGGCTCCAAACGCTCATCCACACGGGGGAGGAGAAGGTAAGTCCCCGATAGGTATGCCTGGGCCAAAAACCCCATGGGGCAAACCTGCTCTTGGATATAGAACCAGGAAAAAGAAAAAACCCTCTAGTAAATTCATAGTAAGAAGAAGATATGACAAGTAAATCATTAAAAGGTGTAACTAAATGTCGCGTTCAATAAAGAAAGGGCCGTACGTGCACCCAAAATTGGCCAAAAAGATTGACCAAGCAGTTAAATCAAATAGTAGAGAAGTGATAAAAACTTGGTCCAGGGCATCTATGATCATGCCTGATATGTTGGGGTTGACCATCGCAGTACACGATGGCAGAAGGCATGTGCCGGTATTTGTCACTGAAAATATGGTTGGTCATAAATTAGGAGAGTTTTCACCAACTCGAACTTTTAGAGGCCATTCAACAAAATCGGAAAGAGCGTCTAGGATCGGATAGAAAGATCGACCTTTACTGAGGAATAGTAGTGAGTATAAGAGCAAAATCGAGTAATACAGGTATATCGGTAAAAAAGCTGAAGCCTATAGCTAATTTAGTTAGGGGTATGAAGGTCAATGAGGCCTTGACAGCCTTGCAATTTTTGCAATCGCCAGCGGCAGCTAGAGTTGCGAAAACTGTAAAATCAGCGGCTTCAAATGCAGAAAATGAATTGATGGCTAGGAGCGAGGATTTAAAAATAGTCGAAATATTCGCTAATGAGGGCCCTCGACTCAAAAGATTTAGAGCTCGAGCACGGGGAAGAGTTGGGCGTATTAACAGAAGAAGTAGCCATATAACAGTTGTAGTTGAAGAGGAGGAACTGTAGTTTGGGACAGAAAATTCACCCTAATGGTTTTAGAGTAGGTATCACTAGAGATTGGCATGCTACTTGGTTTGCTGGGCAAAGAGAGTACGCTGGCTTTGTGAAAGAGGATATAAATATTCGGCAAGCGATAGATGTGATGTATCAAGACGCTGGAATATCAAAAGTTGATATTGAAAGGGACTCTAATGAGGTAGCGGTTACTATCCATACCGCAAGACCCGGTATTGTGATTGGTAGAGGAGGCCAGAGGGTAGACGAGCTTAGGAAAAATTTGGAAAACCTCACAGGAAGCCGAAGAGCCAAACTTAATGTAGTAGAGGTTAGGCAAGCAGAATTAGATGCCTATCTCGTAGCCCGTAACATCGCCGACCAACTTGAAAGGAGAATAGCCTTCAGAAGAGCTATTCGACAAGCGGTAATGCGAACAATGCAGGCTGGGGCTGAGGGAATAAAAATTGCATGTTCAGGAAGACTTGCTGGCGCAGATATAGCTAGAGCAGAAAAAGCGATGGAAGGAAGAGTTCCATTACACACCCTAAGGGCAGACATAGATTATGGATTAGCAGAGGCTAAAACAGAGTTTGGTGTTATAGGGGTAAAAGTATGGATTTGCAGAGGAGAAATATTGAACCCGACGATAATTGGGGAAAATTCATCTAGTTCAGACCCAATCGCGGCTTCAAACGAAATAGAAGAAACAGATGTGGCACCAATCCAAGTGATGGTTACCGCTCAAGAGGATGACCAAGTTTCTACTGGATCTTCATCTTCTTTGGATCAAACAGCATTGGTGAACGAAGACAACAAAGAAGATGAAGGAGCAAATACAGATGCTTCAACCTAAAAGAGTGAAATATAGAAACCACCATAGGGGTAGGAGGAAAGGGTTAGCTATTGCTGGTAGTTCCCTAAATTTCGGTGATTTTGGACTGAAGGCCACGGAAAATGCTTGGGTAACTTCCAGACAAATCGAGGCTGCCAGAAGAGCTATGACAAGGTATGCGAGGAGAGGTGGAAGAATGTGGGTAAGGGTATTTCCTGATAAAAGTGTAACGGCTAGGGCTGCAGAAACGAGGATGGGAAAAGGTAAGGGAGCCCCAGATCATTGGGTTGCAGTTGTTAAACCAGGGAAAATAATGTTTGAGATGGCCGGTATACCGGAGGAAACTGCTAAACATGCACTTACTTTGGCCGCATCAAAAATGCCTATGGGAACCCGAATTGTTTCTAGGTCTAATGTAAGGTCCAAAGAATAGAATAATTAACAAACCATGGAAAAACTTCAAACTACAACAGCGAGCTAATTATGGCGGAGATTGACGACATCAGAAATATGGATGATCAAGATTTAGTAGAGAATCTTGACTCTAGCCA
>VFFY01000114.1 GCA_009392675.1 SAR202 cluster bacterium
ACAAAGTTCACTCCGGGACCATATATATTGATGGTTCAGGCACGCCAAAACCCCGATAAATTAGTGCAAACTCTGCTAGCATAAACTACCTATATTTTACTAGACTAAATTACATAATTTATTTGCTCTCGTTCCTGTCTAGACACCCGGCACAGGTATAATATGAACGAAAATATTGATAGTACTCAACCTAAAATGATCCCTCTTCATCCTCCTATTATTTTCTTTTGGGTTGCCATTGCAGCTGTATGTGCCAGTTCAATAATTGCAACCGCATTTTTTGAACCGCTAATACCTAGGTTCATGAGTGGTTACATAAGCTCTTTCGTCGGATGGACTGGACTTGGGATTGTTTTGCCATGCCTTTGGTTAATTGCTATTGGTATTGTGTCCGGTATAAAAAAAATTAAGCGTGTAGGCTCGAATTATCCCAGAGAAATTATGGGTTCCTTACTAATAAGTGGATCTTTGTGGGGAGCCATAAGTTTCATTCATTTTACTCAATTTGAAATAATTTCAAATATCGGAATAGGCTCAATCGGTGGAGAGATTGGAGTTCACATAATTGGTGGAAACACGTTAATGGGCTGGTTAAGAGTATTTTTATTATTCTACGCTGGGTCAGTAATAATCAAACCATCTATTTCAATCAAATCCTGGCAGATCGTGATACTGTTCATTTGGTCATTAGGATTGGCTTTGAAATTCGTATATTTAAGCATCCTCAATAAAAAGCCTGCAAAGAACCTGTCTGGGAAAAAAGACTCCAACGCCTTTGTACCCATGCCCCCTGAAGTTCTTACTCCCCATATAAAAGAGAGCCAAATTATCAACAATACGCGGGTGGTGGAAAACCCCAGCACGAAAAACTCCCTGGCTAAAACGGCAATCGGGGATCCAATTCTATCCAATCCGCCACCTACTGCCGATGATCTTCTTTCTAGTTATATTTCTTCATCCAATGTCACTATGAATCAACTAACCGGAGCCGAAGAAAGATCTACTGCCGCTTTAGATGAAACAGTCCTAGAATCCGTGCAGGAAGAGCCAGATCTGATAAATACAAAAAGTGCTACCTCCGAATCCAATAAATTCAATAAATACTGGTCCAAGCCTTCCCCTAAAGAAGTTCGATCGCTTAAAACAAACTCACAAACTAATAATCTGGTCGAATTCGAGGTGGATCCAGATGCACGGAAGGACAAAAAGTTAAATAATCCACTCCCAAATTCGGCCAGTGTGTCAACTTCTTGGATGCTTCCAGATATGAAACTTCTTTCTGGGATATCAGAAGGCGGGATCAGTAAAGAAGAAATACGCGAGACTGCCGATATCATCAAAAACACATTCGCCGACTACAAAATAGAAATAGCAGTAGAAAAAGTCAGGCCTGGCCCAACTGTGACCATGTACGGAATTCAACCTGGATGGGTCAGAAAAGTAAAGAGGGTTAAATCTAGAGACGAGGATGGAAACTTTGAAATAGATACAAATGGGAAACCTGTTATGGTGCAACAGGAAGAAAAAACTCGGGTCAGTGTAGATAACATTCTGCGTAGGGAAAAGGATTTATCATTAGCTCTAAAAACCCCTAGTCTTAGAATCGAAACTCCCGTGATGGGGGAATCTCTGTTAGGTATCGAAGTACCCAACCATACCCCAAGTCTCGTGGCATTAAAAAATGTCATGGAAAGTACGCCTTACACCTCATTGGCAAAAAAAAGTCAATTACCTGTAGCTCTTGGAAAAGGTTCTGATGGAGAAGAAGTTTCCTTTGATCTATCTAAGATGCCTCATTTGTTAATCGCAGGAGCCACTGGAAGTGGCAAAAGTGTTTGCATCAACGCAATAATAACTGGTCTGATTATGGAAAAAGACCCTTCAGAAATGCAGATGCTTCTCATAGACCCAAAAAGAGTAGAACTAACTCCATATAACGGTATCCCTCATCTAATGACTCCCGTCATAGTAGAAACCGATAAGGTTGTGGGAATCCTCAAGGGATTGATCCAAGAAATGATGAATAGGTATCGGCGTATGGAGGAAACTGGGGTACGCAATATAGCTTCGTTTAACAGCAAAGGCGGTGTGAAAATGCCTTACATTGTCGTTGCCATAGACGAACTGGCTGATTTGATGATGACCGCTTCCTTCGATATAGAACGCTGTATCTGCCGATTAGCACAATTAGGTAGGGCCACAGGAATTCATTTGATAATCGCAACCCAACGACCCTCTGTCGATGTAATAACTGGACTAATAAAGGCCAACTTCCCAAGCAGGATCAGCTTCGCTGTAACTTCTCAAATAGATTCCCGGACCATCCTTGACACGATGGGAGCGGAACGATTATTAGGGCGAGGCGACATGCTCTATCAGCCGATAGATGCCACAAGACCTGCAAGAGTTCAAAATGTTTTCATAGGAGACGATGAGATTGGAGATATAGTTCATCATTGGTCAAGCACACCGCGGGGGTACAAAGCAGAAATTGATCTAAAAATCGTCAGCGATGAAAACTCTGACACTATAGCAGTTTCCGATACCAGTGGGGCAAACACTCAAGACGAGTTGTTTGAAAAAGCAATGGCCCTTGCCCAGAAATATACTAAAATGTCTACCTCCCTACTTCAACGAAGACTTAGGATTGGATATCCTAGGGCGGCACGCCTCATGGATGAATTAGAGGATATGGGTGTTGTGGGTCCTAGTGATGGTTCCAAATCAAGAGATGTGATTTCTTCATCCTAACAATAGATATTACCTTCTTACTAAAGTAATATTAGTGCATTATGGTTAGTAATTTTTCAAGTATGATGTCCAGATTATTGAATAGGAATGAATCCGACCTAACGGTTCAGGACGAGAACAAATACTGTTTGATGTGCAGTTCTGACCTGAATAAATCAGATGTTTACCAAAAGTATAGAATATGTGATACCTGTGGCTTTCATTACAACATGAGTGCTAGAGACAGGGTCAATTCTATAGTTGATTTTGAATCATTTAAAGAAATTAACAGAAACTTGGTATCTGTCGACCCCATTTCCTTCACATCTTCGGCTCCATACAAAGAAACCCTGTATAAAGATCAAAAGCGAACTGGAATCACCGAGGCTGTTTTGACTGGCACCTGCAGTATCGATGGGATGCTTTGTATGATCATCTCATTTGATTTCGGATTTATGGGAGGGTCCATGGGATGTGCCGTAGGACAGAAGATATCCCTTGCAATAGAAATGGCCGAAAAGAAAAAATTGCCTTTACTAGCCATCGTATCGGGAGGAGGATCTCGAATCCAAGAAGGGGTTTTGTCATTGATGCAGATGGCCAAAACTACGATTGCAGTCAACAGGCATAACGCGAAAGGACTGCCGTTTATCTCTATTTTCTCAAATCCATCTACTGGGCAGGCTTTCGCCAGCTTCGCCAATTTAGCCGATATAACAATTGCTGAACCAGGGGCCATTCTGGGATACAACCCTATAGGTATAACTCAAATTGACGGTAATTCAACCAGCTTTGACCAACAAACCTCTGAGTCACATCTCGACCACGGGTTAATTGATGCTATTGCCTCCCGAACGGAATTAAGAGAAGTCGTCTCTGTCATATTAGATCTCCTTCAAAAGGAATTCACCTTAAACCGAACGAATAGAAGTGGTGAAATTGCTGTTGATATTCCGAAAAATTTGGCCTGGCATTCTGTTCAATTAGCTCGTCATACATCACGGCCTACGTCTTTGGATCATATGGCACGTATGCTGGATAATTTTGTGGAAATACATGGAGATAAACAATATTCTGATGACCCAGCAATAAGCTGCGGGATTGGACAATTGGGAGGTCAGACCATTGTTGTTATTGGTCAAAATCGTTCAAAAGACCAAGTGTCAGGAGAAGTATTAAGAATACTGCCAGAGGGGTTCCGAAAATGCCAGAGAGCTATAAAAATTGCCCGAAAGTTCAATTTACCAATAATATCGTTAATCGATACACCAGGAGCAAATACATCCTTAGAAGCAGAAAATCGAGGACTTGCTCATTCTATCGCAACGACAATGTCTCTTTTTGCTGATCAAAAGGCGCCTACTATCGCAGTTGTGATTGGCGAAGGTGGAAGCGGAGGGGCTCTATCATTAGGAATCGCCGACAGGGTAATAATGCTGGAAAATGCTATTTTTTCAGCCATATCCCCTGAAGAGGCCGCAAATCTAATATATAGAGACAAAAGCAGGGCCAATGAAGCGGCTGAGTCGCTGAAACTCACAGCTGCAGATTGTAAAGCCCTTGGGATAGTAGACATAATCGTTTCAGAACCTGATGGCGGTGCACACACCGATCATCATGAATCATCAAGGCTGCTCAAAAGAGCATTATTACAACAATTGTTTGAAGTTCAAAACAACTCGACCAGAAAAAGGTTGAGGGAACGCTACAAAAAATTTAAGGACATCGGTGAATACAGTTCATATTTCAGAAGTACAGTAACCAGAGAATTGAATCTTCTTCAGCACTCAATCACAGACCGAATTAAAAGCATCAGGCGGACCTAGAAATTTACCCACAAAATGTAGCTACATACTTAAAACCCCACCCTCTTTTGAACGTCTAGATTCAAATATAGATATATCTGTCTCGTCTTCCAAGGTAAGACCTATGTCATCTAATCCATTCAACAGACAATGACGTCTAAATGGTTCAATAGAAAACTCAGCCACCACTTCCTCATTTTCATCCCATACCCTTTGTGCTTCCAAATCTATATTTATTCTATATTCTGGATCGTTTTGTGAATTCTCAATTATTTTAGCCACTGTATCTTCAGGTAAAACTACTGGCAAAACACCATTTTGGAAACAGTTGCTAAAAAATATGTCCCCGAAACTGGGAGCTATGATACATTTAAATCCGTAGTCCTGCAGAGCCCATGGAGCGTGCTCACGAGAGGAGCCAGATCCGAAATTCCTTCCACTCACTAGTATTTCAGCAGCACGATACCCTTCTTGATTCAGAATAAAATCTTTGTTCTCAGAACCGTCGGGATTAAGCCTCCAATCATTGAACAAAAATTGACCAAATCCTGTTCTCTCAACACGTTTTAAAAATTGCTTAGGAATAATTTGATCAGTATCTACATTGACTCTGTTGAGAGGAGCTAATTTTGCATTTAAGGATACGAAAGGTTTCATTGTAGTTCTTCCTTGCTCTTTTATTTACCATTCACGGATATCAACGAAATGTCCTGCTATCGCTGCCGCTGCTGCCATTTCTGGACTAACCAAATGAGTTCTGCCTCCCCTACCTTGTCTTCCTTCAAAGTTTCTGTTTGAAGTGGAAGCACACCTTTCCCCTGGTTGTAATATGTCAGGGTTCATCCCCAGACACATAGAGCAACCAGCCTCTCTCCAATCAAACCCGGCCTCCGTGAATATTGTGTCAAGTCCCTCATCTTCCGCTTGGCGTTTTATGGCATTAGAACCAGGCACGACCATAGCATAAACGCTATCATTAACTTTTTTCCCTTCGGCTACTCGCGCGGCCGCCCGTAAGTCTTCTATTCTTGAATTGGTACAGGAACCGATAAAAATACGATCTACTGGTACATCTTGTATTCTGGTCCCAGGTTCCAGGTCCATGTAAGTTAAGGCTCTTTCTACAGACTCTCTTTCTCCTTCATCAGAATAGTCACTGGGGTTTGGTATTCGGGATGATATCGGAATTACCATTCCCGGATTGGTACCCCAACTGACATGGGGCTCTAGATCCTTAGACTTAATAATGACCACCCTGTCGTATTCGGCTCCGTCATCGGTGGAAAGTTTCATCCACTCGCTTACCGCCTTTTCAAAATCTTCACCTTGAGGAACATTATCCCTTCCTCTCATATAATCGAATGTGGCTTGATCAGGTGCTACCATGCCGGCCCTCGCGCCAGCTTCAATGCTCATATTACACACAGTCATCCGGCCTTCCATGGACAGAGAGGTTATGCCTTCTCCTGTATATTCGATTACATGACCGGTCGCGCCTGCTGTTCCAATTTCTCCAATTATGCTTAGCACGACATCTTTTGCGGAAACTCTTGGCGGCAAACTTCCTTCGACTCTCACCTCCATGGTTTTTGGTTTGAACTGCCTAAGTGTCTGTGTGGCCAACACGTGTTCAACTTCGGATGTACCTATGCCTATAGCAAATGCTCCGAAAGCACCATGTGTCGAAGTGTGGCTATCACCACACACGATTGTCTTACCGGGTTGAGTATGCCCTTGCTCTGGCCCTATAACATGAACAATACCCTGCAAAGGACTAAATCTATCGTGAAGAGTCACTCCAAATTCTTCACAGTTTTGAGTGAGAGCATCCAACTGTTGCTTGGCGATCGCATCTGTTATAGGAAGAGAAAGATCCCACGTCGGAGTGTTATGGTCAGCCACCGCAACCGTCAAATCTGGTCGCCTTACAGGTCTTCCGGCCATTCTCAGCCCATCAAAAGCTTGAGGTGAAGTAACCTCGTGAACAAGATGAAGATCAATATATAGAAGCGAAGGTTGACCTTCTACTTCCTTTACCAGATGAGCCTCCCATATCTTATCAAACATGGTTTTAGCTACCATTTAACACTCCATTGTTGGTTTTAGGAATTTGATTTTTCTTAGAATGAAAAAGATTGAATTATCCCACGTTGGGATTAGCTGCCAGGGCCCGGTTTAGAGCATTCATGTAAGCTTTAGCGCTTGCGACTATAATGTCTGTGTCGCTACCTCTGCCTACAAAGGTGTCACCCTGAAGTTCTATCCTGATAGTCACATCTCCGATGGCATCAATTCCTTCCGTAACCGAATCTACTCGAAATTCAGTGAGCCTATTCTCTATCCCTATCACCCTATTTATAGCCATATAGACCGCGTCAACAGGCCCTGTACCTGTAGCAGCATCTGTGATTTCCTCCCCCTCTGGGTTCCTAATTTTCACTGTTGCTGTCGGTACACCATGGTCACCAGTAGATACTTGAACATGTTCAAGAGCATATACGATTGGAATATCCGCAGTTCTACGGCTGGTTGAAAGTAGAGTCTCAAGGTCTTGGTCTGTGACCTCTCTTTTACGGTCTGCTAACTTTTTAAATGATTCAAAAACCTCGTTGAGTTCCTCTTGTTCCAAATGAAACCCAAGTTCTTCTAACCTAGCCCTCAGGCCGGCGCGGCCGCTCAGTTTCCCTAAGACAAATGAGTTACTAGGCCATCCTATGGATTTAGGGTCCATAATTTCGAAGGTGCTACTATCCTTCAAAACACCATCCTGATGAATACCGGAGGCGTGTCGGAATGCGTTAGCTCCCACTATCGCCTTGTTTGGTTGTACTGGAAACCCAGTGATGTCACTCACCAATCTACTAGTTCTATATATCTGGGTAGTATCTATATTTGTTGAGACATCAAACAAATCATTTCTCGTCTCAAGGGCCATAATAATCTCTTCAAGCGATGCATTTCCTGCTCGTTCGCCAAGACCGTTGATGCACCCTTCGACCTGCCTGACGCCTGCTTTCACTGCAGCCAGACTATTCGCTACAGAAAGGCCAAGGTCATTATGGCAGTGAACACTCAATACCGCTTTGTCTATGTTCGGTACATTCCTTTTAATGTCTTCGATTCTTTCTGCAAATTCTGACGGAATAATGTATCCGACAGTATCCGCTATGTTAACTGTGGTGGCACCCGCATTTATGACCGCTTCCAGCATTTTATACAAATACTCGGGTTCAGTGCGAGTTGCATCCATGGGAGAAAATTCTACGTCCTCACAATAGGTTTTCGCCCTCTCAACAGAGGCCACAGCAATATCAAGGACTTCTTCTGGATTCTTGCGCAATTGATTCATTATCTGTATGTCAGAACTGCTAATAAAGACATGAAGACGAGGGCTGGCTGCTCCTTTGACTCCTTCCCAGGCCTTATCTACATCGTCTATGTAACACCTTGCAAGAGAAGCTATTTTGGGAGTTCTGACCTCTGAGGCGATTTTCTGAACTGCCTCTAGGTCTCCTGGCGATGCCGCCGCGAATCCGGCCTCTATAACATCAACTCCTAACCTTTCCAATTGCTTTGCAATTTCTAGTTTCTCTTGGGTAGTAAGCCCTATGCCAGCTGACTGCTCTCCGTCTCTCAGGGTAGTATCAAAAATAATGACTTTCTCTTGGGACATTTCGGTCTCCTTTTATTAATCTAGGATTACTAAAGATTTATCTGCCTTAATTGCAATTGCAAATTCGCAGGGTTCCGTAGTCCGCCAGATTCAGCCTTGCCAGGACCAAATCAACATGGCGAACTACGTAGGATACCTCGTCTATCGACTTACATTTCATATTATTCATATATTGAACCAGTCCTAATCTGGGTCAGAGAGAAAGGACATCATACCCCTAAGCTCTTTGCCCACTTTTTCTATCTGATGACCCGCATTTTCCTCCCGCAACCTATTGAATGTTGGCCTGCCCTCATCATTTTCTGTGATCCATTCTTTCGCAAATGTACCATCTTGGATTTGGTCCAGTATTTTTCGCATATTTTTTTTCACATTTTCATCTACTACCACAGGGCCTCTAGTGTAATCTCCATATTCAGCCGTATCACTCACAGAATATCTCATGTATTCCATACCGCCTTGATAGAACAAATCCACTATGAGTTTCAATTCGTGCATACATTCAAAATAAGCGGATTCTGGTTGATATCCCGCCTCTATCAAAGTCTCAAACGCAGCCTTTACCAAGGCCGCAACTCCGCCACACAAAACAGCTTGCTCCCCAAAAAGATCTGTCTCTGTCTCTTCTTTAAAAGTAGTATCCAACACCCCAGCCCTAGTACAGCCTACGCCTCTTGCATAAGCCAAACCCAATGCATGAGCACCACCAGTTGAATCTTGGTGAATCGCAAGTAGCCCAGGCACCCCAGAGTCTTTTGTATAAACTTCCCTCATCCTATGCCCAGGTGCTTTAGGTGCAACCATGGATACGTCGACATTATCGGGTGGATTTATCGCGTCGTAATGTATATTAAAACCATGAGCAAACATTAAAGTCTTGCCCGGCAGCAGGTGCGGTAATATGGATTCCTTGTAAACCGAAGCCTGGAGATGATCAGGAATCAGTACCATAATAATGTCTGACTGGGCAGCAGCCTCTGCAACTGTAGCCACCTTTAGGCCTTCCGATTCTGCCTTGGGCCAGCTATTACTACCTTCGTACAGTCCTACACATACATCTACCCCAGAATCCTTCAGGTTTAACGCATGGGCATGACCCTGACTACCGTACCCAATAATACCCACAGTTTTGCCATCTAACAGACTCATGTCTGCATCTGATTCGTAATACATTTTCGCCATATAATTTCTCCTAGTAAAATATTCTCTGTTTAAGATGCATTCTCTAAAATTCTTGGGCTGTTCGCAGACTTATCTTGCTCAAAGGACGCCCCTCTACTCATGGCCACTGTGCCAGTTCTCATCACCTCAAAAACCCCAAAAGTATCCAGTAAATCTACAAGAGAATTAACTTTATCTTCATTACCCGTTACTTCAACGATCAAGGTATCCTGGGAGACGTCTACTATCTTAGCCCTAAATATATCGACAATCTGCATTATTTCACTACGAGTCGCAACATCGCATTTAACCCTTATCAAGGCTAACTCTCTCGACACCGCGTTTTCTTCAGATATATCGGCTACTTTAATGACTTCCACTAATTTGTGTAAGTTTTTAACAACCATTTCCACTGTCTTAGCATCCCCATCAACAACGAACGTCATTCTTGATAAGCCTGCGGATTCACTCTTCCCGACAGCCAAACTTGATATATTGTAACCACGTCTCCTGAACATACTAGATATGCGGTTTAGGACACCGGCACGATCCTCAACCAATGCCGTTATTGTGTGTTTTTCTGACGATTTCAAGTTGTCACCTTCTCCGGTACCGGCTCCTCTATCATGTCGTAAACAGTCATGCCTGATGGGATCATGGGGTATACGTTTTCCTCCTGTTCCACTATGAAATCAACCACCACAGGGCCGTCGTGATCCATCGCCTCAGCAATTGCCGTTTTCACCTGTGTTTTATCCGTAACCCTGATGCCTTTTATACCATATGCCTCGGCCAAACGAACGAAATCAGGATTACCCGTGTAGGCGGTCGACACATATGAACTATCGAAAAATATTTCTTGCCACTGCCTAACCATACCCAAAAACCCATTGTTCAATATTGCAAATTTAACTGGCAGCTTGTTTTCGGCGATGGTTGCTAATTCGCAAAGTGTCATTTGGAAACCGCCATCACCGGCAATAGACCAAACGGTAGAATCAGGGTCAGCAACCTGTGCTCCCATAGCAGCAGGTACTTCATACCCCATCGTTCCTGAACCACCAGAAGTAAGAAATGTACAAGGTTTTTTGAATCGGTAATGTTGTGCAGCCCACATCTGATGTTGGCCAACACCTGTCACTATAGTAGCCCCCCCTTTTGTTTCGTCAGAAATGTCTTTTACTACCTGTCGGGCCAATAATTTAGAAGTCTCAGGTATGTTCAAGGATGGATGATCTTTCTTCAAAACATCTATTCTTTTCAACCATGAAGGATGGGTCGCAGCTACAACATGAGTATTCATTCGGCTTAGAACTTCTTTAACATCTCCCACTATCGGCACATCTACTGCAATATTTTTTCCTATTTCCGAAGGATCAACATCTATATGTATCTTTTTTGAATTCAAGGCAAACTTCGATGGATTTCCAGTTATTCGGTCATCAAAGCGCATACCCAGTGCAATAACGAGGTCCGCTTCCTCAATTGTGAAACTAGAATATGCCATTCCGTGCATGCCGGGCCATCCAGTCCATAAGACGTGGTCTTCTGGAAAACAGCTAATACCGAGCAAGGTGGTAATGACAGGTATCTGAGCCTTCTCCGCCAATTCTTTTAACTCATCATATGCCTTTGATATTATGACTCCGTGACCTGCAATAATAACGGGTTTTTCTGATTCATTAATCAAATTGGCAGCCTTTCGTATTTGACCGGAATGCCCGGAGAAATTGGGGCTATATCCAGGTAAATTCAACTCTCCTGGTTCTTCGTATTCAACTTCCTGTACAAAAACGTCCCTAGGTATATCTACTAATACCGGGCCAGGTCTGCCTGTATTTGCTATATGAAATGCTTCTTTGATTGAAGAGGCTATATCTGAGGCATCCATCACCAAAAAATTGTGTTTTGTCACAGGTAAGGTTATCCCCGTGATATCAGTTTCCTGAAAAGCATCTGACCCTATAGTCCAGCTATTAACTTGTCCAGTTACAATGACAAGTGGGACAGAATCCATTTGAGCCGTAGCTATTCCTGTCACAAGGTTTGTAGCCCCTGGACCTGATGTTGCAAAAGCCACGCCAGGTTTACCGGTGACCCTGGCGTATCCGTCAGCTGCTAAAGAAGCACCTTGTTCATGCCGTGTCAAAATATGACGAAGCCCCGGGTATTCTGGTAACGCCTGGTATAAAGGCAAAATGGCCCCACCTGGTATTCCGAAAACAACGTTACACCCTTCCCTGAGCAAACTTTCACAGACAATCTGTGACCCTTTCTTTATCATTCCACTTCCTTAATTAATCTACATATAAATAAATAATAAATTCTTATTTCGATTAAAAGGGCTGGGGTCTAGAAAAAAATAAATCCCGCCCTTAAACTGGGACGGGATAACAAAAACCACTCCCGTGGTACCACCCAAATTGCCCTGTAAAACACTTCAACAGGACCACTCGTTGAGCTATAACGTAGCTACCGCCTGTCCCTACTTTATGTTAGGAGGCCACAATATAGCATGCGAAAATGTTGGGTTTTCCCATCATTAATCGCATTACTGACTCCTAATTTTCAAGAAAGGCGCTCAGGGGCGAGTTCGCAGTCGTTGTGTATCAGACTTACAGCAGAAGTGTCCGATTCTCTTTCACACAACCCCTCTGTTACTACTCCCCGTCACAGCAAATCTATTTACCTTTTTCCAAGACGTTGCATTCTAACACTCCATGCCTATAGGGGTCAAACTAAAAACTTACATTTTAAGTACCCAGATACCTTCCTTTCAAAGGAGAAGACATAACTTAACCCATTGAAAATTTTGTTGTCCCGTAAGGTGTCCTATGCTATCTTTTCTTTTTAAGTCTTCATTAGCAATGTGGGGGTTAATTCAGGTAATATGCTTGACCACGATATTTTGATAATCGGTGCGGGCCTAGCTGGTATGAGAGCTGCTTTGTCGGCTAAAGAACTTGGGGCCGACGTTGCAGTAGTATCCAAAGTGCATCCAGTGAGAAGCCATTCTAATGCTGCACAAGGTGGAATAAATGCCGCCCTGACGGATAGGGGAGATGATTGGCGAGATCATGCTTACGACACCATAAAGGGAAGCGATTTTTTAGGGGATCAAGACGCGATTGCGCTGATGTGTCAAGAGGCAGGTAGTGAGGTCATCGCTATGGAGCACATGGGCGCCATATTCAATAGGGATGAAGATGGAAGGCTTGGTACTAGAGCCTTCGGTGGGCAGCGAGAAGCAAGAACCTTCTTTGTAGCAGATTTCACTGGCCAAGCTCTTTTACACGTTTTGTATGAGCAGATTTTGAAGGCAGGCGCCTTGGTATATGAGGAGTGGTTTGTACTGTCTTTAATTGTGAGGGACGGCAAATGCGGTGGGGCGGTAATGATGGATATTCGTAGTGGAAGAATCGAGGTTGTCCGTGCTAAAGCAGTGATCCTTGCAGCCGGCGGCTTGGGTAGGGTATTTGAACCGAGTACGAATGCATTGATATGTACTGGTGACGGAATGAGCCTGGGATACAGGGTCGGGGCTTCATTGATGGATATGGAAATGGTGCAATATCATCCGACAACACTAAAAGGTAGTGGGGTTTTGATAAGTGAGGCTGCTCGTGGTGAAGGTGCATATCTGCTGAATTCTGATAATGACAGGTTCATGCTCAAGTATGCACCAGAATTTAAAGAATTGGCATCCCGTGATGTGGTCTCAAGATGTGAACAGACCGAAATCAACGAAGGTCGGGGACTAGATGGGTGTGTGCTGCTTGACGTGAGGCATCTCGGGGAAAAATACATAAGTGAGCGATTATCTCAGATACGTGAATTAGCAATGGATTTCGCCAACGTAGACATGGTCAAGGAGCCGGTGCCTATAATGCCCGGAATGCATTACCAAATGGGAGGGGTGGCGGCGAACGTTGACGGTGAAACTGGTGTACCTGGTTTGTACGCAGCTGGCGAGGTGGCATGTGTTAGTGTACATGGAGGTAATAGGCTCGGAGCCAATTCGCTCCTAGATACCCTTGTTTTTGGCAGGAGGTCAGGAGTACACGCAGCTGAAATGGTCAAATCCACACAGCATTTGAGTGTAGATGACTCGGCGGCCGACGATGACAAGAACAACATCCAAAAATTATTGGCAAACGATAAAAATGAGTCATTTGGACAAATTCGTTTAGATATG
This sequence comes from SAR202 cluster bacterium, assembly GCA_009392675.1. GTDB lineage: Bacteria > Chloroflexota > Dehalococcoidia > Lucifugimonadales > UBA826 > UBA11996. The sequence continues at coordinate 13,565 of VFFY01000114.1, forward strand.
GGAACCGCAATGAAAGAGCACTTCGGGGTGTTCCGAGATGAAAACGGTATGCGGGAAGGCATAGAAAAGATTGAATCAGTGAAAAAAAGAGCTGAGGATGTGTATGTAGCCGATAAGGGCAGTACCTTTAACACCAATCTTCTTTTCACCTTGGAATTAGGTTTCATGCTGGAATGTGCGGAATCAATAGCTGTGAGTGCAGCAACTCGAACAGAGAGCAGAGGAGCTCATACACGAACTGACCTGCCAGATAGGGATGATGCAAACTGGTTGAAGCACATATTGGTCTCCCAAGATGAGGACGGAGGACAGGAACTATCCTACAAAGATGTTGTCATCACCGATTGGGAGCCAGTAGTAAGGCAATACTAATAACCAAAAGGATATTAATTAATGGAAGTCAAATTTAACGTTAGGCGATATGATCCTGAATCGACTGATGCAGTGAGCCATTTTCAAGAGTACCAGATGGATATGGATGACTCATCCACAGTTCTTGATGGTTTAATCCGTATAAGGGAAGAAGTTGACGGAACATTAAGTTTAAGATGTTCATGCAGGAGTGCAATATGTGGATCCTGCGCGGTGAGGGTTAATGGTGAAGCTGGCCTTGCTTGCAACACAAAAATCATAGACGTGTTATCTGAGGATGGGAACACCATAACCGTGGAACCTGCTGGTAACCTGCCAGTAATAAAAGACCTGGTTGTAGATTTTCAGCCGTTTTGGGAAAAGATCAGAGCAGTGGAACCATGGCTACAACCAGAAGGAGAAGTGCCCGAAACAGAGTATTTGGCCCCAGATGAGGATATGCTTCATCTGGCAGGAGTTGTATCTTGCATACTTTGCGGAGCCTGTGTCTCAGACTGCACCGTCATGGAGGTCGATTCCAACTTTCTGGGCCCAGCAGCACTCGCAAAATCTTACAGGTTTGTTGGGGATCCGAGAGATGGTTCAGCCCAACAACGATTCAAGACTCTTAATGAGTACGGAGGAGTATGGGATTGTACAAGATGTATGAAGTGCGTTGAAGTTTGTCCAAAGGGGGTAGCCCCAATGGATAGAATAATGGTATTGCGTGAACAGGTGATGGAAGCAGGATACACAAATACCAACGGAGCTAGGCATGCCAACGAGTTCATTAACTCTGTTAAACACAGTGGATGGCTTGATGAAAAAAAACTGGTGATAAAAAGTTTCGGTATATTTAATATTAAGGCAATGATAGGGCTAATCCCATTAGCGATTAGATCTCAACGTGCTGGTAAGGTTCCACCCATATTCCATAAAAATATACCGGGAGTAGAAAACGTTAGAAGAATTTTTGAAAAGGTTGAGACTAAGAAATGAAATATGCTTTTTATCCCGGATGTGTATCAAGAGGCGCATGCCCAGAATTATATTCCGCCACTATCGAGGTATGTAGAATACTAGAGATTGAACTAGATGAGGAGGCCCTAAAGGGTGCTTCCTGCACTGGTGCCGGCGTTTTACAGGAAAAAAACCTTAGGCTTGGCGACACCCTTAATGCTCGAACTTTTGCTATGGCAGAAAAATCTGGGAATCCTTTGATGACTATATGCAGCACATGCCAGGGAGTCATGTCTCAAGCTAACGAACGACTTCTAGCAGACCCTGAATATTTAGCATCAATTAATGAGGACTTGCAAGAAGAAGGCCTTGAATACAAAGGAACAGCGGACCCTAAGCATTTATTGTGGATAATTGCCGAAGACTTAGGAATAGATTTCCTTGAATCCAAATTGGTAAACAAACTTGAAGGGCTGAAATTAGCCCCGTTTTACGGTTGCTATATCGTTAGACCTACTAAAGCATTAGGGTTCGCTGAAAACCCTGGTCGCAAACAAGCATTGGAAATGGTTATAGAAAGTGTGGGGGCTGAAGTAGTAGATTTTCCAGGCAAAACTTTGTGTTGTGGTTTCCCCATTTTAACTATAAACCCAGAAAATTCGGTCAACATGGTTGCAAACCACACCATAGATGCCAAAGATCGGGGGGCCGATGCAATGGTTACCCCATGCCCTCTATGTCACCTCAATTTGGATGGGTACCAGCCAAATGCAGCATCCGCAAGAAAACGTGAAATAGATTTGCCTATAATCCACCTGCCCCAATTATTAGGTTTGGCATTGGGCATCTCCCCGGAAAAAATGCGCTTGAATAAGCACATTGTGTCTACAAAGAAACTTTTGAGCGAACTTGTAATATCCCCCTAAATTCACTCCAGCTTGGTACAGACCAATATTAGGAATCCTATAAGTGAGCATATACTTAACCACGTAATTGAGGCCACTTGTCCCAATCCTAAAGTTGATGATATGTAACCCCATGCAAAAGGTCCTGTAATAGCCGCGAGCCTACCGACCATGTTATATACTGCGAAATATTCCGAGACCCTATCGGAAGCAGACATAGAAAGTACGAATGGTCTCTCTGACACATATAAACCCGCCATGAATACACCACTCATCACCCCTACAGCCCACCATAGCTCCCCTGGAAGATCAAAGACTGGCAAAAGGGCAGCCAATCCCAGTATCAGAAACCAAGCCATAACATTAATTTTCAAATTAAAAAAAGAGCCGTACCTGTCAACCAAATATCCCCAAAAGGCACCACTCGGGATGCCAAATATAATACCCACGGCTAATATTAATTGAACTTCTCTCTCTGACAAATCGACGGTTTCAACCCCATACAAAACAGCAAATACTGAACCGGCATATATACTGGAAAAATACCAAAACCGAGCAAAGAGAAACATTGCCCAAGGTTTTTTCTTCCTGGCCTGCCATAGAGACAAAAAAGCCTGCTTTAAGGTCGTTAACAAAACTGATCGGAACTCAGTAATTTTTGTATTTCCTATAAAATAGTTCCCTGATAAAAACAGTGGCAGGACCAAAATAAACATCAACAGGGCCATTAATTTGAATAAAAAAACAGGCCCTTCAGAATCATAAAACAACAAACCACAAACGACGGCGAATATAGCACCTATATAACCAATCCCAACCCCCAACCCTCCAATATATCCAACATTTGATTCAGTAGTTATGTCTGCCAACAACGCGTTATAAAAAATATTGGCTAAATGAATCAAAATGACGGCAGCACAAAAAAGAACTATTGAAGCCTCATAGTTGAATACACCTATTAACGCTGTCGCAAAAATCGCGACCAAAGTAGTGAAAAGTAAAAATGGCATTTTACGTTTAGTAACATCAGAAATTGTGCCGGCAACTGGGGAAAGGATAAACACAACGACCATCGATATAGAAAGTGAAAACCCAAATGTACCATCATTCCCTGCCATATCTCTGGTCAACCATAGTGGGAAAATCAACCCAACGATACCAGCCGAAAACAACGTGTTCCCCATGTCATAAATGACCCATGATGCGATGCTTAGTTTGGATCGAGAGAGCTCACTTTTTGGCATTATAGGAATTACTCATATGTTCCAGATTTATAGAATTTCTAATGAATTGGTCGGGGCGACTGGACTCGAACCAGCGACCTCCACGTCCCGAACGTGGCGCGCTACCAACTGCGCTACGCCCCGATATTCATATCAATTTTAGAAGCCTTTTACGAAATTAGACAATATACATTAGATATTGAAATCAATAAATAGGATTAGGAAGGTAAGGCTTTTTTGACCCCTCAAAATCGATATGCTACGGTTAATAAGTGAAAAAAAGCACATAGTACTATTTTGTTAAATTAGACACCGATCAAAAGAGGTTGACCTCATTATTGGAAAGGGCAGTTAGACTCAAAAACCATTCCAAAAATAGCCTCAGGTTGCTATCAGTAATCACATTGATTTCTGCATTTAGCCAAGTAACCTTAGGAGGTTATGTAAGGTCGAGTGAATCAGGATTGGGATGCCCCGATTGGCCTCTTTGTCATGGTCAAATAATCCCTCCCCTCGAATTTCACACACTTGTCGAGTACTCTCATAGATTGAATGCATCCTTATTGATGGTTTTAGTAGTTACCCTTTTCTTTCTGTGCTTGACTAAATTCAGACTAGAGAAAGCTACCATCCGATTATCTGGGGTAGCTTTAGCCCTAGTCCTAAGTGCTGCAGTGCTTGGAGGCATAACAGTCCTTACTGAACTAGCCTGGTGGATAAGATTAATTCATTTATCGCTTGCTGAATTACTTATAGGATCCATCACCGCAATGGTCTGGTTGGCTTTTTGCAACAACAGATCATCAAGCGTGAATACTATGGGAATTACAACACCTTACTGGAGGAAAAAATTATGGATACTTTCTGTAGGCCTTTTCCTTTTAATAATCTCGGGATCTTACATGGTTGGAACTGGAGCCAGTTCCGCTTGCTCCACATGGCCGTTGTGTAGAGGTGATTGGTTTCCCAACGGAACGATGTATGCGATCCATATGGGGCACAGGTATATAGCAGGCTTAATGGTTTTGATAACCGCTCTTATTGTTTGGTCTTTCATCAAAAACGATGGGCATATACCAGCTGTGAAACGTGTCTCCATGACCTTAATGCATAGTATTATTCTACAAATTGTGGTCGGGGCCGTTTTGGTATGGGGCGGTTTTAATCCTGCACTAAAGACTATTCATCTAGCCTTGGCGACTCTATTATGGATAGCTACGATATATATGGTCAGTTGCATAATCCAAAATAATGTTGCGTATTCAAGAGATGATTGAATGATTTCTTCCTATATAGCTTTAACAAAACCGAAAATTATTGTCCTGCTGTTGATAACTGCTTTAGGCGGACTTTTTCTAGCTTCAGACGGATTTCCTGATCCTGTGATTGCAACCGCAGTGTTGGTAGGCGGTAGCCTAGCCGCCGGTGGGGCCAATTCTTTAAATCATTTCTGGGATCGAGATATAGATGCAAAGATGAAAAGAACAACCAATAGACCTGTGGCATCAGGTGTAGTGGCACCTGCAAATGCATTGGTTTTTGGGGCCATACTAAACTTAATGGCTTTCGGCCTTTTGTATTATTACGCTAATTTGTTAAGCGCCTTGCTTACACTATCAGCCACCCTGTTCTATCTTTTTGTTTATACCATGATCCTGAAAAGAACCACTCCCCTAAACATTGTGATAGGGGGAGCGGCTGGATCCATACCACCAGCGGTCGGCTGGGCAGCGGTGACAGGCAATATTTTGGACCCTGCTCCACTTTTCTTATTTCTAATAGTGTTTTTTTGGACACCCCCTCATTTTTGGGCACTTTCCCTTATATTGAAAGATGATTACGCTAACGCAGGCGTGCCCATGCTACCGGTGGTTTCAGGAGTACCCGCAACCAAGACCCAAATATTTATCTACACATGGATATTACTGGCCCTGCTGGTTGCAACGGTATATTTCGTGGAGGAACTAGGAATTATTTTTGGGATTTCTGCTATTGTGTTATCCGCAGGTTTCATCGGGTCGACTTGGTTGCTAAAACGTAGGGACTCCATCGAGCTAGCCATGCCGATATACTTATATTCCATGGCTTACCTTGCATTGCTTTTCATGGTTATGGTGGTCGAAAGTTTTATTTCTGTATGACGAATTTTATTATGAAAATAAATAAACAATATTTATATGCACAAATCAGCTTGACGAACATACCGGCATTTTGATAAATTTCGATTTTGTTTGGATAGAGATTAGCTTAGGGTAATTCAGGTTAGGTGTTTAAAATCTATGCGACTGCAGAAGATTTCCAAGACTTCTTTTCTCATAGCTACAACCCTTTTAACCTTATTAATTACAGCATGCTATCCTGACCATAACCAGTCGACCTTCGACCCTCAAGGACCCGTGGCAGAAAGCCAGTTACATCTTTTCTGGTGGATATTTTGGGGAGGCTTGGTAGTTTTCGTGCTCGTAGAAGGTGCCCTTGTCTATGCAATGATTAAATTCAGGGTACGAAGCGAGTCTGACATCCCAGCTCAGACACACGGCAATACTAGATTAGAAATTATATGGACAGCTGTCCCCGCCTTACTCCTACTGATAATCATGGTACCCACCATCAACGGCCTGTTCTATATGTATGAGGCTCCTAAAACCACCAAACCCGAGCACACCTTAGAAGCGATAGGACATCAATGGTGGTTTGAATTTAGATATCCAGATCCAACTAACTCAGAAAAAGAAATAGTTACTGCAAATGAAGTTTATATACCTGTGGGATACCCAGTTGCAATAAATTTAGAATCAGTAGATGTCATACACAGTTTCTGGGTACCTAAATTGGCAGGCAAAACCGACATGGTTCCATCCGAGGGAAATTTCATGTGGTTTCAAGCTGATGAACCGGGAGAATATTATGGGCAGTGCGCGGAATACTGTGGCACCTCACATGCAAACATGAAATTTAAAGTGATTGCCGTGCCTGAACCCGACTTCAAGTCGTGGCTACAAGTACAGTCTAACCCTGCATTGGAATCATCCGACCCTCTGGCACAGGAAGGTGCCGGGGTGTTCAAGAGTGCAGGATGCACCGGATGCCATGCTACAAAAACTGTTGTGAATAAAGGTTCCAAAGGAAGGGTCGGTCCCAATCTAGCCCATGTGGCCTCTCGAAGAAATCTTGCAGCGGGTATGTTGAGAAATTCTGATGAAAATGGGTCGGTTAATGATGCCCTTTTACAGAAAAATCTAAGGACTTGGTTGCAAGATCCAAATGAAGTGAAGCCCGGGAATTTAATGTCTAGTGGTGCTCAGGTATACACCGATCCCGATAAGAAATTAACTGAAGAGCAGATATCCCAATTGGTACATTATCTGTCTTCATTGAAGTAATTTGTTTAGTATCACGAATCGAGCTGGAGGCTGCTAAGTGAGTACATTTCCAATATCAATACCGAGGCCCGTCCACCCGACTGGTATTTGGGGTTGGTTCACGACGGTCGATCACAAGAGAATCGGCATTTTGTATGGGGTAACCGCCTTCATAATGTTCCTCACTGGTGGCGTAGAGGCGATTTTAATGAGGGTGCAATTAGCCGGCCCTGAACTAGATATAGTGAGTGCTGCCGTATTCAACCAGCTCTTCACCATGCATGGAACCACCATGATATTTCTGGCGGTCATGCCTCTCTCAGCTGCTTTTTTTAATTTCATCATACCCTTGCAAATAGGAGCACGTGACGTCGCTTTCCCCAGGTTGAACGCGTTCAGCTATTGGACTTTCCTTGCAGGGGCCTTGATGTTGAAATTAAGCTGGATAGGGGGAGCTACTGATGCGGGTTGGTTTGGGTATGCACCTCTCACCTCCGTGGCTCAAAACCCAGGTACCGGAATAGATTTTTGGATAATAAGTTTACAGATCCTTGGAATCGCCTCATTGGCCGCTTCATTCAATTTTATTGTAACGGTAATTAATATGAGAGCACCAGGAATGACAATGATGCGCCTTCCTCTATTTACCTGGATGAGCTTCATCACCGCAATTCTTTTAGTGTTAGCTTTCCCGGTTATCACTGTTGCTTTGATTGAACTTACATTTGACAGATATTTCATGTTCAATTTCTTTAATGTGGCCAACGGAGGGAGTGTTGTGTTGTGGCAACATCTTTTCTGGGTATTTGGGCATCCGGAAGTGTACATTCTTATCCTGCCAGCGATGGGTATTGTTTCTGAAGTGCTACCTGTATTCTCCAAAAAGCCTTTATTTGGCTATAAAACAGTAGTTTTAGCAGGAATAATTATAGCGTTCATGGGATGGATGGTATGGAGCCACCACATGTTTACAGTTGGGCTTGGAGCTGTTGCAAATGCCGTTTTCACCGTTACGACCATGCTGATTGCAGTACCAACTGGAATCAAAGTATTTAATTGGCTTGGAACAATTTGGGGAGGATCCATTAGATTCACCACTCCGATGCTATTCTCGATAGGTTTTATCGCGATGTTCCTTATGGGAGGAATTAGTGGAGTGATGCACGCCGTATCGCCTTCAGATGCACAGCAACAAGATACTTATTTCATACCTGCTCACCTACATTACGTGTTGTTTGGCGGGGCAATAATGGGCATTCTATCCGGTATTTTCTACTGGTTTCCCAAATATTCGGGAAAAATGTACAGCGAGCGTCAAGGCAAGATCTCCTTTTGGCTGATTATGATAGGTCAGAACGTGACTTTCTTCCCAATGCATTTCGTCGGATTAGATGGCATGCCGCGAAGAATTTATACATATGCTGACAACATGGGATGGAACTTTTGGAACGGTGTGACCACCGGAGGAGCGTTTATTCTTGTACTCGGGTTCCTTTTGGTATTGGATAATATTGGGAGGCACTGGAAAAACGGCGAACCAGCACCATCAGACCCCTGGGACGCAAGAACCTTGGAATGGTCCATACCATCACCGCCACCAGAATATAACTTCAAAGAAATCCCAATCGTTCGATCTCTCGACGATTGGTGGGCAACTAAGCAAGGTGGAGCCAATAAAGAAGTGCCGGCAAGTGGAGGATCCGAAGAAAACGGCCATGATATTCACCTGCCCCAGCCTTCATATTGGCCGTTTGTTTCAGCCGCCGGGCTGTTGATAGCAGCCTATGGAGTTGTATTCAACGATTTGCTAATCCCGTGGGGACTAGCAGCGATTGGTCTAACAATAGGATTTGTTGGTGTTTACGCATGGTCCCTTGAACCAGTAAATGATCCTGAAGAAGAAGACTCTACTCATTAAGGAAGGTTCTCAATTGGCACAGGAACACGCAGCTCCAATACACGGGAAAGACGAAGGTACCACAACCGGTCTTAGTCACCGAAAAATGCTCATGTGGGCATTTCTTGGCTCAGACTGCATGTTTTTTGGTTCCCTGATCGCAACATATTTGGTATACCAAGGCAAGAGTTTAGAGGGCCCTTTACCTATAGATGTGTTTGATATACCCGTTACTTCCATTAGTACTTTCGTGCTTCTAATGAGTAGCATGAGTATGGTGCTTGCTTACTCGGCCTTAACAAAAAACAACATGAAGGGTTTCAGGATATGGCTGATATCCACCGCAATAATGGGTGCAACCTTTATCGGATTTCAGGTTTATGAGTTCAGCAGTTTTGCGAACCACCATGTAGAAATTGACTGTGTTAGTCCAGGAGAATTGACCAAATACGAACAACATATCTTTGATGACGGTTGTTCCTCCGGTGAAGCCCATGCCGAAAGTCATGAAGGGTTAAAACCCCAAACAAATCTATTTGGAACAACTTTCTATACCCTAACGGGTTTTCACGGTGCTCACGTTACATTGGGAATAGTCTGGCTTCTTTCGTTATTACTTTTATCATTTAAGAAGGGTGTCATAACCCCAGAGAAAAATTTGGACGTGGATCTGGCTGCGCTCTATTGGCACTTTGTTGACGTTGTATGGATAGTGATATTTACAGTCGTATACTTATTTGGAGTATTCCCGGGATTCTAATGGTACATTGGGAGATAACATGAGTCAGGAACTTTCTGAAGAGGAACATACAGGGCACCCAACAGCTGGGCAATATTTCCGCATAGCAGTAATTTTATGTGCCATAACAGCCGTAGAAATTGGAATATTCTATCTTGAGGTCATCGGACACTGGATGATTCCAATATTGTTCACATTGTCGGCCGGTAAATTCGCCTTGGTTGCCATGTATTACATGCATTTGAAATTCGATCACAACCTTTTTTCGTACATGTTTGTCGGCGGTTTCATATTAGCTGCATGTGTTATTAGTTTTCTAATACTACTTTTTGGTGTATATTCCTAACCTCCCCAAACTGAAACCAAACACCAAATTTCACACATGTCGCCTTTAGGTTTTTCTGACTCAATATGGTTGCACTGGCACCCTCATTTAGAGGTTGTACTCGGTCTGATATTGGTTCAATGCGCCTACCTGTATGGAATCGGGCCATACCGAAGAAGACAAACTGATTCCCCCGAAATAAATCCCCGTCAGACTATTATGTTTACCCTCGGGACCTTCGTTATCTTCCTTTCGCTGACCTCCCCTCTACACATATTAAGTGATCATTACTTGTTCAGTGCCCACATGTTGCAACATGTTCTTATAACACTTATATGTCCTCCTCTTCTAATTGTGGGAACGCCTGGCTGGCTGGCGTCAAAGCTCTTCCAACATAGATGGTCTATCTCAGTTTTCAGGAGAATTTTTCATCCACTCGGTGCTGTTGTGATATTCAACATAATTTTTTCAATGTGGCATTTACCAATTCTGTATAATCTTTCAGTCAGTTACCACTGGGTACATATCCTAGAACATTCACTCTTCATATCCGCCTCTATCGTAATGTGGTGGCCTATTTGCAGTCAGGTGCAGTCTATCCCAAAGCTGCCTTACCCAATACAAATGTTATATCTTTTTGTTATGTCATTAGCTCAAATTATAGTATTTGGGATAATCACCTTCGCTAGAGAACCAATTTATCAGCACTACATTGATGCTCCGCGAATTTGGAATATAAGTCCACTTGTAGATCAGCAACTTGGGGGAATCATAATGAAAGTGGGAAGTGGCTTCCTCTTCCTCTTCCTGATGATAATCGCTTTCTTCAAATGGTTCGACGAAGATTCCAATTCCGAGGAAACAGCGTATAATGAGCAGGATTCTACAGAACGGGAGTTGCAATGAACAAAGTTACCTTAGCTCTAGTGGTACCCTTAGCCTCTTTCGCCATGATAGCGGTATTTGCCATAACCCTTGGCTTCACCTTCTATCAAATACATCACAATACCAGTTTAGGTACGATCGGAGTTATCGCTATTGGGGTATCACTATTGATCCTCACTCCTTTGGTGGCCTTTCTTCTCGAAAAAAAGACATCTCCATAAAAGCTTTATTGCTCCGGGCCCGATATTCTCATCGTAATAACAAAAGCCTTCATTTTCTCACTTTACTATTGGTAGTGGCTTTTTCTCTTACTTATCTACTTGGATGCAGTTCCCCAAATAACTCTGAATTATACGGAACAGCTCTCAACAATCATGACGGATCAAGATTCTCCTTATTTGATGAGAACGATTTGGAAGTAACAGACCGGACCCACTTAGGCCAAGTGCATTTAATCACTTTTTTATTTGCAAATTGCTCCAGCCTTTGTCCGTTGGTAACATCAAGCATAAAGCAATCCCTAGAAAGGTCAGAAGACATACGAAACACTCCTGTCTTAGTAATTTCAGTTGACCCAAAGGGAGACACCGTTGAATCCAGGATTGCCTTCAAAAATAGATGGGAACTTTCATCGACGTGGCGTTATCTCAATGGAAATGAAAAGGAATTGGAATCTATTTGGAAGAATTTTTACCTAAACCCACAAGAATCCGCTATTGAATCCCTTAACAGTCAAATGGGCAGAAAGTACGACATTGTACATTCCTCTCCCGTTTACATAGTAGATGACGAAGGCCGACCAGCAGTGGTACACACGAACCCAATAAATCCTGACCATTTATATGAGGATCTTATTCGAATTTCAAAACGTTGAAGATAGGCCCGTTAACTTAAATATCTAGGCTGCCTCAAGAGCAGTTTTAGCGCTTTCTACGACACCAGTGAATGATTCTGGGTTGCTGATAGCCATCTCGGCCAGCATTTTGCGATTGATATCAATGCCTGCCAATTTTAGTCCGTAGATCAATTTACTGTATGTGATTTCATTTGATCGAGCTGCTGCATTTATCCTGATGTTCCATAAACGCCGCATATCTCCCTTTTTCTTCTTTCTATGGTCATATGAATATTGCAGTGCATGTATCATTGATTCATGAGCACGCCTATAAAGGGTATGGCGAACACCTTGATGACCTTTAGTCATATTCAATATTTTTTTATGTCTACGGCGTCTCGTTATGCCGGTTCTAACTCTAGTCACCTAAAGATCTCCTGTCTGAAATTACGATTATTTACTGTATGGGAGCAGTTTCTTAAGTCGAGGTACGTCAGATTCGCTAACAGGCAATGTGCCCGAGTACAATCTTTTCACACTTTTTGGTTTTTTCCTGCGCAGGTGGCTTCTCAGACCTTTCATCCTCATCAGTTTTCCTGACCCTGTGACTTTGAAACGTCTCTTGGCACCTTTATGAGTTTTAAGTTTTGGCACTTTCTGGTTCCCTATTATTTTTATTCTTTTTTAAGGACGGACTTGGTGCCAAAATCATGGCTAAAAATCTGCCTTCAAAAGAGGGGGCTTTTTCCAACAATGCATCTTCCTGTAAATCTTCTGCCACATTTTTAAGCAAAGCCATTCCTATTTGAGGATGTTGCACCTCCCGCCCTCTAAACATAACTGAAACACGCACCTTTGAGCCCTCAGTTAGAAGTCTTTTCACTAATCTAGTTTTGGCTTCCCTGTCATGGTCTCCAATTCGGGTCTTCATCCGTACTTCTCGCACAGAATTATTAGATTTGGTTTTGGAGGCTTTTCTGGCTTCACGTTCTTTACGAGTAGCTTCATACCTGAATTTCCCGTAATTCAACAATCGACAAACAGGAGGATTGGCTGATGGTGCGACCTCCACGAGATCCAAGCCCTTCTCTGTCGCCATTTCTAGTGCCTTGTCGGTAGTCAACTCACCCAGTTGATTTCCCTTGTCATCAACAACCAGTACAACTTGGGCAGTTATTTGATCGTTAACTCGATAATTTTTAGGTATGTTACTTCCCCTTTTACAAAATAAATAGTCCAGTGAATACACTGAACCACTATGAATATAGCACACCCAGAGTGGGTGATCAACAAAATTAGATAACAGTTCTTTTAGGTGATTTTATCCTCCACCTCAGAAGAAATTCTTTTTTTTATTTCATTTAAGGAAAAGGCCCCTAAGTCCTCTCCTGATCTCAATCTTACTCCAACGCTTTCCGATTCTACTTCCCTATCCCCCACTATAAACATATATGGTACTTTAGCCATTTGAGCATCCCGAACCTTAGCATTCATTCGTTCACTGCGAGAATCTACGCCGGATCTTATTCCACTTTCTGACAATTCGCTGTGCAGGAAGGTAGCATAGTCAATATGCCTGTCAGCAATTGGGATGATTTGAACTTGTATTGGCGCCAGCCAGGTAGGAAAAGCTCCGCCATAATGTTCGATTAATATTCCCATAAATCTTTCCAGGGACCCAAAAATGGCTCTATGCACCATAAAAGGCTGGTGGGAACCACCGTCCTCTCCTATATAAGTTAACCCGAATCGCTCAGGTAAATTAAAATCAAATTGGACAGTAGTACACTGCCAGGATCTACCTATTGCATCTCTAATATTTACATCGATTTTAGGTCCGTAGAAAGCTCCTCCAGCCTCTTCAATTTGGTAATCTAACCCCTTAGAATCTAAGGTTTTCATAAGAGATTTTTCTGCCAATTGCCACTGCTCATCTGACCCCACTGCTTTATCGGGTTTAGTGGACAAGTTCAAAGTAAAATCATCAAATCCAAAGGCTTCCATTAAATCGAATGTAAGATCCAAAACGCCGTCTATTTCTGTCTCGATCTGATCTGGGGTACAGAATATATGTGCATCGTCTTGGGTAAATCCTCTAACACGAAGCATTCCATGAAGTGTACCTCCTCTCTCATAGCGATAAACTGTACCTAATTCACCTATTTTCATTGGCAAATCACGATAACTACGCAAAGATGATTTGTAATACATAATGTGGAAAGGGCAGTTCATTGGTTTTAAATAGTAATTTTGCCCGTCTGTTTCAACAGGAGGGAACATGTTTTCTTGAAAAAAATCTAGATGCCCGCTGGTTTGCCACAAATTTTCCCGCCCAATGTTGGGCGTATATATAAGGTCGTAGCCTCTGCTATAGTGCTCCTTTCGCCAGAAATCTTCAAAAATACTTCTTACCCTGGCTCCCTTTGGATGCCAAATTATCAAGCCAGGTCCAGTTTCCTCGTGGATGGAAAATAAATCTAATTCTTTTCCTAGCGTCCTATGGTCCCTACGTTGAGCTTCCTTAAGCCTTGAAAGATGTTCATCCAAAGTATCTTGACTTTCAAATGCTGTCCCATATATCCGTTGTAGCATCTGACGATTCTCGTCACCCCTCCAGTAGGCTCCGGCGACAGTTAAGAGCTTAAAAGCAGGTATTTTACCCGTAGATTCTACGTGAGGCCCTGCGCATAAATCTTCAAATTCCCCATGGCTATACGTACTAATTACCTCTTGTTCCGGGATATCGGATATCACCTCTAATTTGAGAGGTTCTGACTGATTCATAACCGATATCTGCTCCCTAGTATATTCGGCATAAATGAACGGTAAATCCTTGGATACGACTTTTTCCATAGCTGCTTCGATTTTTTTCAGATCTTCATCCGAAAAAGGAGTGTCGACCATGAAGTCATAATAAAATCCATCCTCAGTAGGAGGTCCTATGGCAAGTTTTACCTCAGGATAAAGTTGAGTGACAACATCTGCCATCACATGGGCAGTGGAGTGCCTAATCCTCTCTCTCAAATTTTTCAGTTCTTCAGAATTCATGCATACACCCAATCAGATTTCATCAAATGAAAACTTCTTTGACTAAAATAACCGTACCAGCACATATAACTATACCTAGGATCAACCTTCGATAGTAGCTCTGATTGATTTTTTTCACAAGCATAGAAGCAATAAAAAAACCAAGTAAGGCAGGGAAAATACTTACACCGGTTAGTATCAGTCGTTCCGAATCAAACATACCGGTTATAAAATAGCCGATGACCGCGGTTGTCTCGATGAATAAATAATAATACGGAAGGGAACCTCGAATTGACTCCCTATCCCATTCTCGTGACAGCGCTGCAATAGCCATGATCGGTCCTCCTATCCCTGTAGAGGTAATCATCACACTCACCAAAAAAGCAGCTCCCCACAGGGTAAATTTATGTCTAATGGCCGCTATAGTTGGGTTTAGGGCCATAACAAATCCCAGAAAAATGATTAAAAGAGCAATCGAAACTCTCAGGGCCGAAGGATTGGAGTTTGAAAGAATGTATACCCCAACAGGAACCCCCATCATTCCGAAAATAACTGGGACCGTCATTTCCCGATAATTTATATGGCGCCTATTTTGGTGAATCATTAAAACGAAGATCAATAATGAAACGGTATTAATGATAATAACGGTAGACTGGGGATCCAGGGTAAGTAGCATGATAGGGGACGACCCGATAGCTATACCAAATCCTGCTATCACCAAAACGAGACTGCCCACAAATATGGCCAAAAGCGTTAGTAATATGTCCACAACTAAAGAGTCCATTTATATTATGGGATTCTCATGAATTCTGGATCGGGTTTAATCAGACTAACAGGAATCACATTCTCATCATTTCCCCTCATCTGCCAAAATATTTTGAATTGAGGTGAACGAGTCAATGATAGGCCACGTAGTTCGATGCTGGCTTTCCCGCCGTGGATACTTATTTCTCCTGATCGAGCGAATTCACCATCCGAGGCCGTCTCAGTGGCCAAAACATCATTCACAAACAGTTTCATAGCACTGTTGCCTGTTAACGTAAATTTGTATTCTCCCGATATTGGAACTTCCAAAAATCCAGCCCATACGGCCTCATAAGGACCTTCAATTGGCGGGGCATAATAAAAGGTATCAGCAGTGAGTCCCACATGTGAAACAACGGGTTGAGATTCTTGATAAAACACTGCAGCCAATCCCGTCGGAGATCTCTCGCCTGAGAAAAGCAGTGTCGATGGTATAGGTTCCATTATATTTCCGTCCCGGCCCCATAACACCTCCACAAAACCTGATTCAGAACGCGCAATACCTTTAAGTCGTAGTGAGTGAAGTCCTACCCCTAATTTAATACCATCCCCATTTTCTTGAACTGAAATACCATCGATATATAGCTGTCCATCACCGGACACTTTGAATTGGTAAAGTCCCCGTTCGCGCACATGTAAATTACTTTGGAAGACAAAATCTGCAGGAAAACCCACCCCTGATAAATCTTTGGCCCACGAGGATGAAAAAGTATTGAATTTATCTGTCTTTATGAGGACATCTTCCCTCTTAAAAGTAGCCTCCACTCCTAGACTATCGGCTAACTGCTGTTTATTTATTAGGACCTCGTACAAAATTGGGTCAACTCCATGAGGAGCCATAATTTCCCTAAATTTGGCAGACGGGTAGTATTCCGCCAGCAGGTCATAAACACCAGCATCACGGGGCTCCAAATAAATTGCCGCCCCATGTAGAACTCGATTGGGAGAAATAGGTAAATCCCTTGGAGCAAACAACGGTTCATAATGAACATTTCCAGAAACTACAGACGCTGTGAGACTAAAAAGAAATTGCCTAGATGAATACAAGGTATATCCATTCTGAGATTGTTTAACCATTTCTTTTGCCATCAAGGTCTCCGGGGTAGAAAAATCTGCAAACACGTCAGGATGTGATGCTTGTTTTCCAAAATACATACTCACATTGAAATAACCTATAAGCCCAAACAAGACAACAATAGAAATCAAACCTCCTTTGCGAAAAATATCCCTAGCGTTTAAGTTAAAAAGGCGTAACAAATGAACCAATGGCACAATGCTTATAATCAGGACCGCAGGTATAACTCCTATTGATCGTAATGATTGAGGTGACTCCCAAGGAACCGAAAGTATGCCTGGTATCAACATTACAAAAACCCAGCAAGGAAATAATAGGAACAAGGGCCGTCTCCATTGGGCCAGAATAAGAATTAGTCCAGCTATAAACAATGTGCCTGTAACATCATCCAACATAGGCTCAAAAGGTAAGTTATGCCTCGGATTTGGGTCTCCTGAAATGTGGAACATAAATATATGTTCGACAAAATTTTCCCATATGCCTCTGAGCAAACTCACATCCGAAAGATGATTTAGTATGAATGTCTCTTCAGTACGCTTGAAAAATATATCTGGATTTCTAAAGGAATACTGTAGTAGGGGAACTGTACTGATAATTGCCGCAAAGGCCATACTCACTAAACAATCAACTAGCCTTCTCCAACCCGGAAACCCAGAGCAAATTCTCAACCCTACACCAATCAAAATGACTATCGGAAACAACCGAAACGGTGTATAAAACCACATTCCCATCCCAAGAGCCAGCCCGGTCCAAAAGAACCAAAAAGGGCTCCACCTAATTAAGGATCTCCACAGTAAAAATCCTGTTAGTGCAGAAAAAACTGCTGCAGTTATACCGTGCATCCCAATTCGACCCCAATTCAGGCTCCATCTCATAATAGCAACACAAAAAGCTCCCCCGAGTCCCCAAAAAGCACCGAATACATCCTTTGCAAAATAAAACATAGCCAATATGAGAATTACAGAAAACCCAGCCGATACGAGCCGGCCATTCAACCAGGAAACACTTGTCAATTCCTGCAACATCGCGATAGGAACTAAAAAAGCTGACGGAAGGTGGGTCGAAGGAACAAACACAGGGGTATTCAAAGGTGAGGCATGTATCTGGCCAGCTCTGATTATGTTATCTGCCTCGTCATACCAAAGGCCGGCGGGCAATTCACTTATGTTATAAACACGCAGGACAAACCCCAAAATCACTACGCCTATTATTAAAAAGGTCACGAGAACAGGGATGGTTAATCTGGAATTTATGAGGGGTTTAGAAGCCGATACCGTTAACCCTCTAAACAAGAAAGGCACGACCAATATAGCCAACATCGAAAACATATAGCATGCCCAGGCAGCCCCATGGGCCATCCTGTCAAATAGCATGAACCCAGATATCGATAAAATAGCTGAGACGACAACTAAAAACCATCCAACCGCTTTCTCGGTTAATCTCAACCACAGAATTTTTGAGGATTCGCTGCCTAAACTAACACCGGTAGTTCGAGGGCAGTTATCTCTTCTTCTAATGGGAATTGAATATTTATTGGCGCTAATTAGAATAGCTATAATCCCAACAAAGAGGGTTGGGAATGATATCAAATAAAGCCCATAATCCCAAAGCTTAACGCTGACAAAGATAAAAGCGAGACCACTTAGTATAGACAAAAGACGAACATTGATCTCATTTAATCTCCCGATGTGATGCATGCCTTTATATCACGGAGTTACTAAAGATCCGTTTTGGAATATAGTATCAATCACAGACTCATCTATTCCGAATTCTCTGAGAATTTCAATGCTATGTTCCCCTAAAAGAGGGGTAGGTTTTACCTGCGGTATAGGCAAATCTGGGAATTGAATGAGATTATAAGAAAAAGCATACTCACTACCATCATCAAGCACACTTTTTGATATCATATCGTTTCGAATCGCCTGCTCATCCTTAAAAAATTCCACTTCGTAGGCAGTTATTGATTCCGCACATGGTATACCGTTGGAAAGCATCAGTTCTAGCCAGTATCTAGAGCTATGGAGCTTTATGGCCTCTTCGACCTGAAAACCTAATTCTGAGTGTTCATGCCGAGGACTACTCCGATCACGATTTGTTAATCCCACTACATCAAGTAAGGCATCCCCGGATACTGGATCCTCGGCACTCACATAAATCCAACCATCACTAGTTTGATATAGCCTGTGAAAATCACTAAGCCCATTCTGGGATTTATCGGATATTCTTCTTTGTATTTTATCTTTATACCGTGAAAAATCGCCCTCCAAAAGTAAGCACCCAGCATTAAGTAAATTAGTGTTAACTACTTGACCAATCCCATTCTTATCTTTTGCATAAAGGGCCATAACTGCCCCCAGGGCACCCATACACCCGGCGGTATAATCAGTCGGGGCGACAGGTGCGAGAAAAGATGGAGGATTACCCTCTCCACCTTGTGCAACTTGGAGACCCATCCAAGCCTGGGCCAAAGGATCGACCCCGGGCCTCTTGGCAAAAGGGCCATCCCAACCAAATGCAGTCACGTGGACTTCTATCATTTTTGGATTGAATTTTCTTAAGGTCTCCGTATCCAACCCCATCCTGCCGGTGGCACCAGGCCTTAGGTTAGCAACCATGACATCGCATGACCCGACAATATTCTGAAGGGCCTCCTGGGCGACTTCATTTTTGGCATCAATAGATATTGATCTTTTGTTTGCATTTAAAGCATGAAAATATCTTCCACTAGAGGGTCGTGAGATATCTCCATAGGGAGGTTCTATCTTAAGTACATCAGCTCCTAAATCAGCAAGTAGACGCCCCATTGTTGGGCCAGCTATCACGTTAGTGATGTCAGCCACTTTGATTCCATTTAAAGGTAGTTTGCTAAAGGAATCGTTCTCAAGATTGTTTCCAGTCTGTAGGGATTTTTTTAGGATAGGCTCACTACTAGAATTCAACACACGGGGCCCCTTGATCGAACCTGGTGTATTAGAAAACTTTATGGGCAACCCATATTGAATCATTGGCCCATAAATTGGATCAATTAATTCTTGAACCATTTGGTTGTGTACGACTTGTTGATTTTCAATCGCCGCATCTGCGGTGGCGGCGTGAGCAAATGGGACATCTACTGATTCAAATAATTCTGCCCATTCACGAGATGGCCTTGTTTTCATAACATTTTTCACTATGTCAAAAAGCTCGACCCTTGCTTCTTCATCCACGGGGTTCCGCCCATCTCCATATCTAGGATTAGTCATAATCTCGGGTATACCTATAACAGTGGCGGCAATATCTACGAACCCCGCGTGAATGCAACCCAGCTGAATCCATGCTCCATCTTGGCATTCATAAACACTATAAAATGGCCCACCCCCAACGGGAGTAACCTTGACAGGTCGTGGCCGAACTCTATCCCCGATAGCTTTCGGCATATACAAAAGACCAGCAGCCATCAATGACGTATTTATCTTCAGGCCAGCCCCACTCTTGAGACGGTAAAGTAGACCACTGGCCAGTCCCAAAGCTGCCAAAAGACCGGCTCCTACGTCTATGACAGGATGCGCGACATGAGTTGAACCTTCCTCAAACCCTGGCATGCTATCCAAAATGCCTGTTCTAGCCTTGATTAAATCGGATATAGGTGAATGATTTTTTAGAAATCCTTTTTGACCATAAGGGGTGATCGAACAATGTAATAATCTAGGGTTTATTTTTCTCAAAGTTTGAAACCCGATTTTTTTTTGCAATGGATCTGAGGGGAGTAAATCCTCTATTAAGACATCACACTTCTGAACAAGTTTCTCAAACAATGCATACTGGGTATTTAGATCCAAACTGTGGAGTTCTTTTCCCCTGTCTAAAGTGGCAAATTCCGGATCATCTCTGTTGATATTTTGCTTTGCAGGCACCCTCAAAACTCTAGCTCCATTATCACTCAAAAACATTGAGCAAATAGATCCTGCCTTGCCAGATGTGGTGTCAATAACATTAATTCCGTCGAATATTTCCATAATTTACTAAATTTCTCCGCAATTAAGAGATGTTTGACAAACATTTTAAACAAAAAACCCCTGGGTTGGATCGAAATCTAACCCAGGGGTCCTTTAAAGTTCAAACCTATTAAAGTCTAGGCAACAGGTGCTGCTAACTTTTCCTTAATAATCGCCCTCAGTTCTTTTACTCTTGGTAAATTCGGAAACACCCCATCTTCCTCGGCCTTATCAAATATCTTCTCTCCATCAGCAAATACCTGATAGATTCCACCCGTTCCTGGTGTGATTCTTATAGCAATATCTTTCCCTGCTTCAGCGAAAAACTCGTTGGCCATCCAGGCCGCCATTCCGTGATGCGCTCAAGGCACGCAGTAGATTATTTCTACCTCAAATTTTCCTTCACCTGCCATGTTATCCTCCTTCTAAATGTTGCGGTGTTTCATTAACTAACCGTGCCTAAATTATCACAAATTCAAACCATGGGTCAACAAGGTTTGTAACAGCGGAATAAGCAACAAAAATTAAAATTCCATATCCATGCCCATGTCAACTACCTCTCCCTTCCCTGTTTTTGAAGAATCTAATGCATTCTTAAACTCTAAATATAACTCATACTCGCTTTGTTTATCCAAGTTTTTCATGTTCATTAGATTATCCTTGAATTTTTCCACCAAGTTATGTTCTGTCCTCCCTTCAGGCATGTCGAAGAAGTCCCGATCAAATACCGGCACTTTACCGCTTCTAAAATACCCTTTATTTTCGAGTTCATACGATTCAAGGTCATCCGTTCCTTTTCCCAACACTTCCCCAGTTTCTACATAATGTTCCATCACGGGTTGCATCCCATATTTTTGAATTGGACAAACTTTCATACATATTCCACAACCTGAATAACGAGCCATTACCGGGCGACAACGCTTAGCAATTAATTTATTCTTCTCGACTCCCCGAAACCAGACCCTTTGTGCTTGAATTGCTTTGCCTGGACATCGCATAAAGCAAACTTGGCAAAGTTCACAAAATTTATACATGCCGTAATCAATTGGTGAATCATAGTCAAGGTGTGCATCGGTAATTATCAACTGTAACCTGGCACGAGATCCAAAGTGTGGAGAAAGCAACTGCCCGTTTACCCCCAACTGACCCAACCCTGCCTCTACAAACATCGGAATCATGGGGCCAAAATGCCATGCAGGCCCAGATATTTGTGCGCTGAAACCTAATTCATTGATGAAATCTGCCAGTTTTAAAGAGAGGTCAGCTTGCGTTAAATAAGCATCACCTTGTGCAATCTCTGAGGCGTAGGAAGGTATATTTTGAGTTTCAATATATTCTTGCTCATATGCTAAACATATAACATTAGGAAGATCATTCCGAACATAGCTCTTCCTGCTCTGATAAATGTATCTTCGGTCAAACTTAGTAAACCCTATCTCGCTATATCCGAGTTCTTTTGCCTTATTACGGATTAGCTCAGTGGGGTTTTCTGTCTGTGAGGAAACATTAGGAACACGCTCCCCTGATCTCTTGATTTTGTCTATCCACGGAATAATTTTCTTCTGATAGTTTTTGTAAAGCCTCTCAGTTTCGGGGGTATGTTCCGCTCTCTCTTTTTGGGCCCATACAGCCGAAGCACTTTGCGCTATTGAAAAACTCTCTAAGGGAAATTCTCTACTGTAATAAGACACCTCAGTATCTCTCTGCGGCACTCCGTCTACTTTAAGGAGATCTGCTGCAATAGGAATTTCAATGTCGGGGTCCCCAAATTTGAGGCCTGCTCGCCTTATGATTTTACCTACCTTTCGTTTTGCCAAACCGTAAAACCTCAACTGTGAATATGTTTAATGTTGATATAAGAAAGATTATAAAACAAGTTTCCTTTCCTACATTCTATGTTGTGGTCAAAATGCAAATGGGATTATCCTAATATGAATACAAAAACGGGGTGAAGCTTGACTCAAAGCCTAAAGATAGACAAAGTTGGGATATACGGGGACAAAATTCTAATACGATGGACAGACGGTCACGAAAGTACATATGGTGCCAAAGAAATTAGAATCAGTTGCCAGTGTGCAGAATGTGTTGAAGAGTGGAGTAAAAGGCAACTGCTAGACCCAGCCACCATACCTTCAGACCTGGTAGCAGAGGACCATTTAATGATCGGTAATTATGCGATCCAGTTTTTGTGGAGTGATGCACATTACACTGGCATTTTCCCTTTTGATACTTTGAGAAAATTGTGCCCTTGTAGTATCTGCACCTAATGCACCCTTTGATAGAACGCCACATCGGACGATTCCTTCAAGCGACGCAACATCTGCTGATCAAAAAAAGAGCGGGTTATAAATAAACCCGCTCTTTTTTTTGCAAGCCTTTAGGCCGGTTTGAATTTAGGAAGGGCTAATTCGTCTGTTATGTCTTCAAACACAACTTCCAAAGCCATGCCAATTTGTAAATTCTCTGGCGTGGGATCTTCGATGACAATATTAGTAGCCATCTTGGGTCCTTCTTCCAATTCAACTACTGCCGTCACAAAAGGAACATCGTCAACAAACCCTGGGTGAGGGGCTCTTTGAACTATTCCGTAAGTAAACAAAGTAGCTTTACCTGAAGCTTGTATCCAGTCTGTATCCTTCGAGAAGCAGCAAGGAGAAATATCTCGCGGATAAAAATAGGCATTCCCGCAAGACTTACAGTTCCTCAACCATAATTCACCTTGTTTTGCCTTTTGCCAATAAACATCCGATTCCCCTTGAGGGACCGGTAATGGTTTGTTATAAGCCATGTGTATACTCCTTAGATTAATCTACTGCCAGAACAGTAGTGCCGGTGGAAGACAGTGACCCTCCGGTTCCGTTGATCAGACACAATTTTGGATCGTCCAACTGTCTATCACCGCACTCCCCTCTTAGCTGCCTAACTGCTTCCAAAACTAAGAACATTCCATACATACCAGAGTGGGTGTAGGATAGCCCACCTCCCGATGTGTTCATAGCAAAATCCCCGCCTGGGGCTGTCCTTTGATTAGCCACAAAATCAGGAGCCTCTCCAGGTCCGCAAAACCCAAGGCTTTCCAAAGTAGCTAGTACAGTATAAGTAAAAGAGTCATAAATCATCGCGAGGTCAATATCATCGTGGGTAACACCCGATCTTTCTAATGCTAGTGGTCCAGTATTTTTTGCCACCGTACGCGTGAGATCCGGCATCTGGCTGATCAGATTGTGGTCGTGCGACTCTGCTGCGCCTAAAACCCATACAGGTTTTTTCTTGGCGTCTCGAGCCCTCTCTGCTGATGTGATCACGTATGCCCCTCCAGCATCCGTCACTAAACAGCAATCCAAAAGATGGAATGGCCAAGATATCCATCGTGAATTATGGTAATCATCAAAAGACATATCATCTTTCATATAGGCTTTTGGGTTTAGCTGGGCCCACTTACGGGTAGCTACTGCAACCTCTGCCATGGCCTGACGAGTTTTATCTTCCCCGTACTCATGCATATATCTCCTAGCTGCCATAGCGTAATTAATGGGTGCCCCAAGAAATCCGTATGGTGTTTCAAACTGTGACCCAGGGTCGGCAGCGTCACCACCTGGCCGGCTCCTTCTACTTCGCCCTGCCTCACCGTGGGTAACGAGTGCCACATCGCAATATCCAGCGTTAATGGCAGCCATAGCATGAGCGATATGAATTATAAAGGATGAGCCCCCGACAGCGGTGGTATCTGTAAAACTCGGCTCAATACCCAGATATTCAGCCAAATTCAACGTAGATGTACCCGCAGTAAAAAGCCCATTCACATCTTTCATAGACATGCCTGCGTCTTCCAAAGCGTTATAGGCTGCCTCAGCATGGTGAGTTAGATTCGATTTATCGGGAACTTTCCCAATCTCATCGGACTCATCCACTCCGACTATAGCAACCGTCTTTCTTAAATCTGTCATTAATTTCGTACCTCCCTATTTAGATACAATTTAGCGAACGGTACTTAGCAATCAAATAGCTGATTTGCAAAGTCCACGGGGAAGAATACATGTAATTCCCTATATACACAAACCCACCGAAAAACAGATTTACCAATTAGTGAAAG